>CAMZFJ010000144.1 GCA_947306025.1 uncultured Fibrobacter sp. | reverse complement strand
GTCGTTCCATATTCCGCGAGCGACCCGCAACAAGCATTGGATTGCCACGCTGAACAGGAAAATGATCAGCCGATAAACGAGACTCCTTACCAAACCAAAAGGGGCATCCGTTCGGACGTCCCTAATTTCTTTTTTAGTCATTCGTTATTAGTCAATCATGCTTCGGCTAGCTTAGGGACCTGATAGCCAACTTTAGTCGCAATCAAACCCCTAAAACCTAATCCCTATTACCTAAAACCTAACTATTACTTTGTCGGGTTGAAACTATCCTTCAGTCCCACCGTGCGGTTGAACACGAGGTGGCCCGGCTTAGAGTCTTCGCTATCGAGGCAGAAGTAGCCCTGACGCATGAACTGGAAGCGGTCTTCGAGTTTCGCATCGGCGAGAGCGGGTTCCACCTTCGCTTGCTTGATGACCATGGAGTTCGGGTTCAGGTAATCGTGCCAGTCTTCGCCTTCCGGGACCTGAGCAGGATCTTCGAGCGTGAACAAGTTATCAATCAAGCGGACTTCGGCATCCACAGCGTGTTCAGCAGAAACCCAGTGGATAGTGCCCTTGACCTTGCGGCCATCTGGAGATTCGCCACCCTTGCTCAGCGGGTCATAAACGCAGTGGATTACCTTGACCTTGCCATCTGCATCCTTTTCGACGCTCTTGCATGTGACAAAGTAAGCGCCCTTGAGGCGGACTTCGCCTTCCGGCTTCAAGCGGAAGTACTTCTTCGGCGGTTCTTCCATAAAGTCGTCGGCTTCGATGTAGAGTTCCTTGCCGAACGGAACCTGGCGCTTGCCGGCGGTTTCGTCGTTCGGGTTGTTCTCGACTTCGATCATCTCGACCTTGCCGTCTTCCCAGTTGTCAATCACGAGCTTCACCGGGTCAATCACGGCCATCACGCGGTTTGCCGTCTTGTTCAGTTCTTCGCGGATGCAGAAGTAGAGCAGGTTCACGTCGACCATGGAGTCGGCCTTGGAAACGCCGATACGGTCGCAGAACTCGCGGATGGAACTCGGCGTGAAGCCACGGCGGCGGTAACCGCAGACCGTCGGCATACGCGGGTCGTTCCAGCCCAACACGGCCTTCGTCTCCACCAGTTCGAGGAGTTTGCGCTTGCTCATCATGGTGTAGGTCAGGTTCAGGCGTGCAAATTCAATCTGCTGCGGACGGTTGTCGAGACCAAGCTCAATCAGGAACCAGTCGTACAGCGGGCGGTGCGCTTCGAATTCCAGCGTACAGATGGAGTGAGTAATGCCTTCGATCCAGTCGCTGAGCGGGTGCGCAAAGTCGTACATCGGGTAGATGCACCACTTGTCGCCAGTGCGGTGGTGTGTGCAATGCTTGATGCGGTAGATGACCGGGTCGCGCATGTTCATGTTCGGGCTAGAGAGGTCTACCTTCGCACGGAGGCACTTCTCGCCGTCGGCGTACTTGCCGTCGCGCATTTCGCGGAAGAGCTTCATGTTCTCTTCGACGCTGCGGTCGCGGTAGGGGCTCGGACGGCTCGGCTTGCCGGCGTCGTTGCCACGGTATTCCTGCATCTCGTCGCGGGTCAGGTCTTCGACGTAAGCCTTGCCCATTTCAATCATCTTTTCGGCAAAGGCGTAAATCTGGTCGTAGTAGTCACTAGCAAAGAATTCTTCTTTCCATTCAAAGCCGAGCCACTTCACGTCTTCGCGGATGGAATCCACGTATTCCACATCTTCCTTGGTGGGGTTCGTGTCATCAAAGCGGAGATTCGTAAAGCCACCGAACTTCTTGGCGGTGCCGAAGTTCAAGCAGATGGACTTGGCATGGCCAATGTGAATGTAGCCGTTCGGTTCGGGCGGGAAACGCGTCAGCACGTGATCGCGCTTGCCGGTCTGGAGGTCGTTAACGATAATGTCCTGAATAAAATTCGAAGATTCGGGGATTTCCATAACTGGGTCCTTTTAAAATTTTACGTGGGAAAGATAGAAAAAAGAAGAAAAGCCGTCCGCACTATCTTTTCATAAGAAAACTCTTAAATCTTCATTAAATTAGCGAGAATCAAGCCGTGTTCGCGAGCGTAAGAGATGAAAACGTTTTCTTCTTTCGTGACTCGCATCTGGATTTTTAAGGGTTGTGAATATTTCGGCTTTCGACCGGCGTTTTCCCTTGCTCCGCCATGACCAAATTCTTTTTCGTAATAAGCGAGTCCCGAGGCTTTCAGGTAAGCCTTTTCCGAGATGATTTTTTCGCCCTTGCAAACTTCAGACTTCAGTTTCTTGGAAACATAACCTTCGGAATCCTTGACATATACATATTGCATAGTTACACCTCTTTCAACCTTTGTTTTGCAAGTTTGATTTTATCCTTTGGGGTCTTTGGGGAGGTATCAAGTTCTTCTGCGTAAAAATATTTTTATCAATAGAAATAAGGGCCCGTATTCACAATTCTGAATAATCTTAGTCCTTCACGCAGCGGACGGAATGACCTTTGTTCATGTAATCATTACGTCGATGAACCGTGTCATCACTAAAAACAATGCTCACACCCAATTCATTTTGATAAGAATCGACAACTACAAGCGTCTTATCATAATACTTTTCTGAGGAACTCCAAAACGTAGCCGTGCTATCGCGACCAACAGGATTCACCGCAAAACCGAAGTCGTCAGAGCCGTTATTGTCATGGCATTGTCCTAAGAAGCCGCAATTTTCCCAACCCGTTGTTAATTTGAGTTTTTTGCCAGCAACAGAGCGCCCGCCAACGGCTTCAAACAAGACATTCCAATCATCTTGCGTCGGCAAGTGCCAACCCGCAGGACAAACTTCAACAGCATCCGCCAAAGAGTAGAGACGACCAAAATGGGAACAACTTAAATCATTATTGTCATAGCAGTAACTGGAATACGTCTCATAGTTGAGATTTTGTGCAAACCAAGTCTGTGAGCCGATTTTTACGGTCTTGTAAATTTGTCCATCGCGTGAATCGGTGAAAGTAGCCTCCACCTTTTTAGGAATTACAGCTTTCGGAGATTCGCCCTTAACGCAACGGACAGAAAAGCGATTGCGTTTAAGGTCATAATCCAAAGCTGCCGCATCGCTATCAGAAGACAGATTCAAGTAATAAGCACGATAGATATCGTCCTCCGTAGAAGTCCAATATTGAGCATTAAGCAAAGCCGAAAATTTATAATCATCCTTGTACTCGACCGTAGTCACATCGCACAACGTACAATTCGAATTTACACGGGTTTTCGTCCCGGCCACACCAAGATTCCGGCTCGCCACAGAAAATCCACCCACAGCAAGAACCAATTCTCACCATTCCGTATATGTCGGCAAATGCCAACCAGTCGGGCAAACATTTGGCATCATCGCTTCATCCCACGTATAGCCTTTTCCATCATTCAAATTTTCGGCCATCCAAGTTTGCGAACCGATTTGAACGGTTTTGTACGTTTGACCATCACGAGGATCCGTAAAAAAAAACTCAACATCAGAAGCTTTTGTTGCAGAGTTTCTTGCCTCGTCAAAGACTATTTTTTCCGTATTAAGTGATGTATTTTTAGAAGAGCTACACGCGGCAAGAACCGCAAGCGAGAAAAAGCAACCGAACAATAAAACAGCAACTCGTTTATACATAAAAACCATTATCTTCAATATAAAAAAACTTTAGATTCTCGCCTTCGCAAGAATGACGAGATTCATTCGACACCAGCCTTCGCGAGAATGACGAACGCACTGGATCCTATCCTATCGCTACGCTCCAGGACGCCTTCGGCCCTCCAGGATGACGAATTTTACCTCTAGATTCTTCGACTTCCTCTATCGCCTTTGACTCCAGAGTCCGCACAGGATGAGCCTTCCACAAATTCAGCCTACTTCCTACCGTCTACTGTCAACTTCCTACTAATTTCATCCTTTACGCAGCGGACAGAAAGCATCACATTCTTCGATTCAGAATCCCAAACCGCCAAATTTTGTTCTTTCGGCAGGCAGAAATCTTTATTCCAACGATATTTCATATAACAATACGGATTATCGCGGAGCCATTGACGGAGTTTCGATTCTGAATATTCTTGGAGAGTCCGATACAAATCGCAACTGGCAGAATCATATTTACCACCAAATTCTATAGAAAACGTTTTTTCATCATTTGTATAGCCCCAGAAGTACGCCTTATGGCCTTCATTCCGCCCTTTAGCATTATACATCTTGCCACCCGGAAGCGCAGAAAAGCCATAATCATCCGAGCCGTTGCCATATTCATTCCCGTTCAAATCCTTCCAGCCATTTGCAGACTTGAGAAATTTTCCTGCCGACAAAGTATCCCCTACTGTATAAATTAACGTCATCCACTCCGTGAGCTTAGGCACTCGCCAACCCGCAGGGCACGCGTCTTTCGCCGATTCCCATGTATAAAGGCGACCGTATTTAGCGCAATTGCGAGCGTCATCATTGTAACAAGAACTGAATGCTTTTTCGTAATTTAAATTTTCAGCCATCCATCTTTGCTTGCCGATTTTTACCGTTCTGTAAGTTTGTCCGTCACGGGAATCTGTAAAAGACCCTTCCTCCACAGGGGCCAGCACATTTGACGAAGAAATAGTGGTGCTAGTGACGCGACTCAGGGTGACACGAGAAGGGAATGACGAAGGATCCGATTCCGCAACCCGTTCAACACACTCAGGACAGGCTCTGTGCAGATTGACACTTTTTTCTACGTCCTTCACGCAGCGGATAGAATACGCTTGATTCTTGTATTCTTCCGAATAAGTCCAATGTACAGCAGAACCTCGCAGCCAAACGCTACGCCCATGATTCCAAGACGAATACGGGAGTTCTCTATAATGTCGTCCGCAGTTTCTATCTCTGTAATGTTCAATACTGCCTACCGATGAACTCCAAAAATAAGCCTTATCACCTTTATCTGTATAAGTTGATTCAAAATACCCCGCAGGGAGTGCAGAAAAGCCATAATCATCCGAACCATTATCACTTATTTGCCACCATCGGGTCGGCATCCAGCCACTCTTTGACCTGAGCGCATCGCCAGCCGAAGAGGGGCCGCCCGCCATCAAGAACAAATTATCCCATTCCAATTGTGTTGGCAAATGAAAACCTGCTGGGCAAGCATCCTTCGCTGCTTTCCACGTATAAAGCCTTCCGTATTTAGCACAATTTTCTACACTATCGCCATAACAATAACTGCTGTCGGTTTTATAATTGAGATTCTGAGCCATCCAAGTTTGTACTCCGATAGCCACAGTTTTGTAAGTTTGACCATCACGAGCATCTGTTATGGAATCACGGACAAGTGAAGAGGGCGACACCTTTTTTACATTATTTTTTAGGCAGCGAACGGAAAAGTTTTCAGTTTTATAATTAGCATCAATTTTTGCATGTGCATTCATTCCTGATAAATTCAGGATATAAGCTTCATAGGAACTATACTCCGTAGAACTCCAAAAAGTCACTTCTTCACTACGACCGGCAGGGATTACCGAGAAACCATAATCATCCGAGCCATTGTCTGAGGCATAATAAGCACGAACACCCCCCAGCGCAACACAATTAAAAAAAGCCCCTACAACACCCATTCCACCCCAATCACCCATTGCCCTTAGCATTTTGCCAGCTAGTTTTTTTCCACCAACAGAAGCAATCAAAGTATCCCAATCCGCTTTCATCGGCAAACGCCAACCCGCAGGACACGCATTCATCGCACCATCCCATGAGTACAAACGGCCATATTCAAAGCAATTACGATGAAC
>CAMZFJ010000143.1 GCA_947306025.1 uncultured Fibrobacter sp. | reverse complement strand
CTGGAATTTTGACTGCTTTTGCAGTTTCTGCCGTGATGGCTCAGAATACAGCACCAGTTGCTGAAACTGCCGCTCCTGCTCCGGCCCCAGTCGCCGAGGTCGCTCCTGTACAGGCCGAACCGGTTGTTGAACAAACTCCCGCCCAGGCTGAAGACAAGTTTACTCAGGCCGAGAAAGAACTCGCTCCCGAAACTCTCTTTTCTGAACCTACCGCCGTTCGTGGTGCCGACGCTACAAAGCCCGTCCAGAAAAAGACCACCAAGAAATTTGTTTACCGCCCTGTCTATTCGCCGTCTGAAATTGAAACAAGCAATGGCCCTGTAAAAACCGTTTACGTTTCCGAAGTGGCTAGAGCGGATACGATTGATATGGATCAACTTCGTGGCCTAATTCCGCTGAAGTTTACGTTTGGTCTTCAAGGTTTTATTGGTAGTGCGATGCTTTCGGGTGACAATGGTCATTATGAATACGATCGCTACACCGGTCTGGCATGGAGTGTAGGTGCTTTTGCCTTATTCCCGCTAGATGAATACAACATGGCCTTTAAGACCGGTGCCTTGTTTGAACATAATAAGGTAGGAAACAGCTATAGCGAAGTTTATAAAGAAAATTATGGAGAATACCGTTTTTCGTTTAGCCAGTACCGGATTTCGTTGCCGCTCCTCTTTTCTTTGAAGAGCGCTAGGTCCAATCTCTATTTTGATGTCGGTGTCCAACCGTCTTTTGCCATTTCTGATACATTTAAAATGAAATCTTCGGACAAGAAGATAAATGCCAAGGAAGACATGTTGGATAATGATTACCGTTCCGTAATCGACTGGTCCATTATCTTTGGCTTTGGAATCCGTGCAAACCGTTACGTTGGTTTCGATGCCCGCTTCTGCTGGGGAATCAACAACCAGTATGACGATTATAACGCATTCGGAATCAACAATTTGTCGTCTAAGTCATTCAATGTTGGTGCAACTTTCTACGTATTTTAGTTAAAAATATGATTCTTTCTATTGTGGCCATAGTCGTGGGCCTTATTCTTCTGGTCTGGAGTGCAGACCGGTTTGTGGATGGGGCCGTCGGCGTGGCCCAATTTTTTGGCATGAGCACATTCCTTATCGGGATGCTGATTGTGGGGTTTGGGACTTCTGCACCGGAAATGGTCGTTTCCGTTTTGTCTGCAATGAACAACACTCCGCAGCTTGCTCTTGGAAACGCTTACGGTTCCAATATCGCAAACATCGCGCTAATCCTTGGCGTGACGGCGCTGATTATTCCTGTTGTCGTAAAGAAAGAGGCGATGAAGCGCGATATCCCGATTCTAATGGCGATGACCGTTTTGACGGTTTTGTTGCTGATGGACGGGAACGTTTCGTTTATCGATGGTGTAATTCTTTTGTTTGCATTTGCGGGAATTACGGCGTTCAACATCTTTACGGAACTGCATGCAAAGCGTAAACGCAAGAACGATGAATCCGTTGAAGCTCCGACCGAAAAAGTTTCAATTGTCAAATCGTCGCTGCTGTTGCTTGTTGGTCTTGCGCTTTTGATTGCAAGTTCGAGAATGCTGGTATGGGGGGCTATCAATGTGGCTCAGGCTCTTGGCGTGAGTGACTTGCTGATTGGGCTTACCATTGTGGCGGTTGGAACGTCGCTTCCTGAACTGGCGAGTTCTATTGCAGCAGCACGCAAGGGCGAGAACGATTTAGCGGTAGGAAACGTTATTGGGTCCAATATTTTTAACACGCTTGTCGTTGTTGGAATTGCAGCTGTAATTACACCGATCAAGGCAATGGATGCAGAAGTGCTGAGTCGAGATTTGCCGATTATGTCGGCGCTCACGCTTTTGCTTTTCTTGATATGCTTCCCGTTTTTCAAGAGCAAACGCACAAAAGCCTCGCGCAAGAAGAATGAACAATTTGGTTTTGGCCGTATCGGCGGTGCATTGTTCTTGAGCTTGTATGTCGCGTATTTAGTGTTGCTTGGCGTAACAACCGTTTAATGCTTTTGATTCTATCGGGTTCTGCGAACCCTTCGGATGACAATTCACATTCGTCATTCTCGCGGAAGCGAGAACGACGAAAAAAAACGGCGAAGCCGCTCTCTCGTCTTTCGTCTATAGCTGCGTAGCGGCGTTCTCTCGTCTAATTTCCGAACGTCCAAACAATGCCGTACGCGAATCTGAGGCCTTCAGGGGTGTATCCGGATTCCGGCGCGTAAATGCTGTGGTTGAAATTCTCGATGCGGTTGTACAGTTCAAATGAGAGAATCTGCATGCGCGCTTCGAAATCCATCGCAAGATATTTCTTGAGAGAGACGAGCTCCGGCTCGCCTTTTTCGTTAATCGTGCAATCGTAGCGGTTGTTAAACCACTGGAAATCAACGCGTACGCTTACGCCGAGCCTGTCCTTGACAAAGCGGTTCTGCCAATGGATGCTGCCTTTGTAATAAAGCGAAGGCGTATCGATGAGCTTGGTGCGCGTGATTTTTTGCCCACGTTCTAAATAGAATTTCCAATTGCCCAAACGGAAACCCACTTGCATCATCCAGTCAAGCGTATGTGCATGGTCGAGGTTTTCGTAGCGGAATGCGGACCCCACAGAATCGGCTACTTCGGCATACGTTGTATCTCTCGTTTCCATGGTTTCGTAATTGACGATATACGTTGTATGTTTGTATGTCGTATCCATTCCGCCGCTAACAGCCCATTTGGGCTTGATCAAATTGTTGGCGTGCTCGTAACGCAGTCCAAGACCGTAAAAAACATCGCGTTTTTGCCATACGATATTGGCTGTAGCGCGGTCGCGAATTTCGTGTTTAAGGTTCTCGTTAGGGAACGCGACTCTACCGGTTTCAATAAGCTTGAGCTGATTCACGTCGGGGAATTTATTGTCGTGGCGGTAAGATGCAGTTGCCATCAAATGGTTGGGGAGGAGGTATGTTCCGTCGAGCGAAAATGCAGGTGCAAATTCAACGGAATCCAGGAGCGAACTGTTGCGCTGCATGCCCGCTTGAACGCGGAATAGGGCCTTCCCGAAAAGTGTATCCGAAACTTCTGCATAGCCGATTTCGCGGTCCTGGTAATATTTTTGCTTTACCTTGTCATCGCCCGTTTCTTCGGTATTTACGAATTCATATTCAAAATGGAGTCTTGGATTCAGGAACATATTGTAGCGAGCATCGAAGTTCCCGAGAATCGTTTCGTAGTTGCGGACCTTGCTTGTGTCGTAATAAGTGTTTTTGATGACGCGCAGTCCGACATCGTTATATGTCGTATCCTGTTTCTTTATAATCTTTGGGAGATTGCGCATTTCGATTTCGTGATTGCCGTAATGGATTTCGGTACCGAGAGTCAAGCCCTTGATGGGGTAGAATTCTGCACCGCCGCCATACGTGCGCGTTTCAAGTAGAATTCTATAAGGATCCGTCTGGAATTCGCGGGAAGTGGGGTCAAGCGTATCCAGCAAAACTTTGTGAGTCGAGTTGTCGGCATTGTCAAGGCTGAAATAGTTTATCTTAAAAAACGCCTTGCCGTAGCCGAATCGCCAAGTAACAATTGGCTGGAGGTGCATGCTGTTCATTGCGATGTTTCGACCGCCAAAGGGAATTTCTGTGGAGTCTCGACCCATGGCGAAGAACGGCGAATGCGTCACCGGTTGGTATTCAAACGGCTTGGAGAGCATGTTGGAATGGCTAGAAACTCCGAGGTCGAGTGTAACCGAGTCCGTAATCAGTCGGCGGAATTCGAGGCGGAGGGCGTTGCCTTCGAACGGACCGCGTTCCCAGTTCACATCGGTAATTGGAGTATCGACAGGAATGCCGTGACGTTCTTCAAAGAGAATTCCGTTTTCGCCATTGAGCGCAAGCGTGGAACCGTCATAGCTTAAACGTGTTGTGTAAATCCCGGCGAGCTTGCTCGGATAGCGCTTGCTCAGCGTTCCGATACCAAGCGACCTTGCGGGGAGTTCCGGACTGCCAAGGATGGACGTGCCAAGCACCCATTCAGACTTTTGGCCCGAAACGTCGTAAGTGCGCTGCATGACTTCGCGCAGCGGAATGACCCAACGGCCTGCGTCCGTTTCTCTCGGCGCTGGATCCGGGCCGTTCACCGTTTCAAAAATGGAATCTTGTGGCGTCGGTAGCACGCTTTTCTTGGCGTGAATGACATCAGCAAAAACGCTTGAAACAAGCGCGGACAAAACAGTAATTAAAAAAATTCCACGATTCATTAGAACCATTCTGCACGAGATTTTTCGCGCCTTTCTCGGAGTGCCTGGACGACGGTGTAGGGCATTTTCATGCAACCTGGGGGGTAGGTTCCGCTTTCGGTGTGAAAGTCTGAACCGCCGGTGCCCACAAGCCCGAACTTTTGAGCCATTTCCTTATACTTGCGGCCAACAGCGCCCTTTTGCGCCGGGCTGTAGACTTCCATGCCTTGTATGCCCCATTCCACCATGTTTTCGATGAACTGGTCGCTGAGGCCGGACTTGTAAGGGTGGGCGAGGACGGCAATGCCACCCGCATTTTCGATCAAGCGAATTGTTTCTTGCGGGTTCAGACCCTTCTTTTCGACGAAGGCGATGCAGCCGTCGCCAAGGTATTTTGTGAACGCTTCGGAGAAGTTCGAAATGTATTCTTCATCGACGAGCGACATGGCGATGTGCGGACGCCCAATGATTTTGCCCTTGCAGTACGAGTGTACTTTTTCGAACGTGATGCCAATGCCGAGCGCATTCAGTTTTTTAATAATAGCTTTTACACGAGCAATACGCTGCTTCGCGAAATCCTCAAGTTCCATGTTGAGGGCGAGGTTCGTCGGGTCGCAGAAGTAGCCCAGAATGTGAATGTCCTTGCCTTGCCATACCGCAGAAATTTCAATTCCCGGGATGATTTCGAGGCCGATTTCCTTGGCGGGTTCTTCGGCAAGCTTGTAGCTATCCAGATTATCGTGGTCCGTGATGGAGATGCAACGAAGTCCTTTGCGTTTGCAAAGCATGAGCAATTCATCGACTGAAAGATTGCCATCCGAGAGCTTGGTGTGCATGTGCAAGTCCGCATAGCCGCCATTTTCAGTGATGATTGTCGAAAACATCTTTTGCATGGCTATTCCCCGTTATCCTTTGTAAAATAGCGAGCCATCATCCTTGCTGGTGAAATTGTCTTGAGCGTATGCAGACTGATGTTTAAGAACGGGTATTCACGAACGCAATCGAATCCAACGCGCAGCGAAGCGCCGCTGACTAAAGCGAGGTACAAAAATTGCGGTTTGTAAGGTCCAATGTAGACACAGGCGAGAGGTTCAAACGCTTTTATTTGCGATTCGAGCTTTTCAAAAATCGATTCCCCGTAGCGGCAACCTTTATCGGTGTAGTAAGAGGCGTTTGCTTTTTTCTTTTGTAATAGAATCTCTAGATCGCCGTGGGCAATGAATAAAATGGACTTGAAACATTCTTTGGGAAGTTCGTCCAGAATGACCTTTGCAATTTTTTTGTCCTCGGGCATAAAGAACAGTGTTTTTTCGTGTTCTTGTAGCGACTTTGGAAACGAAAAAGCCTTTGTGTTCTTGATTGGACCAGCCTTATACGCAAACCAGCGATACAGCAATGGTTTGCAAAGTAAGCGCATTGCATAATATTGTTTGTCGTCGGCGAAATACTGCGAAGAAAACAAAGGAACTCCTATTTTTTATTTCGATAAAAATATATAAATTTGCGCCATGCCTAAACAAAAGTTCTATGCTGTTAAAAGCGAAAATGAAAAGAAAATCGTGACCACGTGGACC
>CAMZFJ010000142.1 GCA_947306025.1 uncultured Fibrobacter sp. | reverse complement strand
GTGGAACAGGAATCGTCTAGCGACGAGGAATGATGCGTTTAAGTTTAGTTGTTCCTGTGTTGTTAGCGTTGATGCTTGTTGGTGAGCAGGCTTTTGCTACACCAAATGCGCCGGATTCTTTTTTTGTCCCGGTTGGAACTTCGGGTGCTCAAAGCCCAACGGGAATTTGGTGGCCCAAGACGACGAATGTGAAAAAGTCGCAGAAGGCGAAGCGTGTGGATGCGGCGCATTCGAATGCGGCCAAGTCGTCCGTGGTGGTTTGGTTCCATGGAGGCATGGGCAGTAGCAATTGTGCCAAAGGACTTGTCGCCGGTACTGATTTTGCAAATCTTTATCCTGAAAAAATTGTGATAAGCGTTTCGGCTTGCCGCGAGAATCATTGGGTCACGAAGAACATGATTGATGTGGTTGATGCCGCGCTTGATTCCGTGGCAGCGAGGCGCAAGTCTCCGGTGGAGCGTGTTACGCTTGTGGGCGTTTCGGATGGCTCCTTGGGCGTGCTAGTCTATTCGCTAGAAGGGCGCCGTATCGTGGACGACCGCTTGCTCATGAGTTCGTTCGGTGGATTCTTGGGGGAGCCTACTTCGCTTGCAGTGTCGCCAAAAATGCATTCGGGACGGTGGCGTTTTTTGCAGGGCGGTAAGGATAGACTTTACCCATCGGACCAGACCGTTCCTTGGATAAAGAAATTCTGCGAGGCGGTTCAGGTGGACTGCGAACTCCGGTTCGACCCGGAGGGCGAACACGACTGGTCGTATTGGAAAGGCAAGCACATGGAGTGGATTCACGAAGCCATTCCATAGATAATTAAGGACCTCCCCTTGACAAAAGGGCGTTTTTTTTCAAAATTTGGTGCACCACGCGGATGTGGTGGAATTGGTAGACACGCTAGATTCAGGTTCTAGTGCTCGCGAGGGCATGAAGGTTCAAGTCCTTTCATCCGCACTGAAAACCCCGGTAGTTTTACTGCCGGGGTTTTCTGTATGGTCATCCTCGCTGCTGATAGGACCCATGCAAAGAAATAATGGACTCTATCAGCACTACGTGCTTCCGGAGTGACAAGATCATCGTTCATTTGTGTCATCTTGAGCGAAGTGTAACGGAGTCGAAAGATCTAGTAAGATTTGTTTTGCTAGCATTGGATTGCGATGAGTGATGCCTTGGAACATGATATGAATTTCGGTGATGAGCCTGTTGAATTTTCGTTAGAGGAAATCGTCGGTGAGCAGGTTGTGTTGCGGCCGCTCGGTGAAGCGGACGCGCAGTCGCTGTTCGAATTGATTGATGAATCACGCGCGTTTTTGCAGGAACATTTGCCGTGGCCGGAGGAATGTACTTCGGTTGAAAATGTTGCCTCAAGAATCGATTCTTGGAACTTGCAGGCGCAGATGGCGAATGGCGCTTGCTGGGGCATTTTCGAAAAGGCTCCGGAGGGTGAGGATTCAAACGGATCGCGTGAAAAAATCGCCGGTTGCATTACGCTGGGTTGGGTGCAGTGGAAGCATCGTTCGGCAACAGTTAGCTATTGGCTTGGAAAGAATTTTTGCGGTCGAGGCTTGGCGACGGAAGCGTTGTTGTTGGCATCGAGCGAAGCTTTTGCGATGGGGCTGAACCGGCTTGAACTTACGGCGTCGGTCCGTAATCCGAAGAGTGCTGCGGTTGCCCGACGTGCGGGCTTCCAAGAAGAAGGTCTGTGCCGCGAATACGAATGCCTTCACGGAAAGTTCGAGGACCATTTGCGATTCTCGCTTCTTGCGCGCGACTTGCTTGATGCGGAATAACTGTCGCGCTCTCGTCTGAATTTCGGGGCGTTGCGGGGTGTCCCCGCTAGAGGGGGTGATGGATGGTTCGGCAAGGCTCACCAACCCTTTTCTAAGTCTTTAGCCTGACGGAACAGAAATCAGGGGGAGACTTCCCCCACAACTTGTGTTCTCGCAACGGTTTAACGTCAAATTTCTGATGGTTGTTGGTCAATGTCCTGTAACCAAATGGTTACTTGGGTAAACGAGAAAGATTTTTTAATTTTTGAAAATGCTTCGAAACACTTCTATCTTATAGAGTATGGATACAGGAGAAAATCGCATAGTTGAACCTGATGTTCTGCAATACACGAACTACCGTGTGTATTTGCGGGACTACTATGAGTATAAGAAGAAGACGGTTCCAGCGTTTAGCCTCCGTTTCTTCGCAGAGAAGGCTGGGCTTTCGAGTCACGCCCATCTGAAACTCACGATTGACGGCAAGAGAAACATTACAAAGAATACGGTAGTAAAGCTCATTCACGGTCTCGGACTTGAAAGCCAACGTGCCGCGTATTTTGAAAGTCTCGTTTTTTTCAACCAGGCTCAGACGGATGCGGACAAGCAGGTTTATTACGCTCAGCTTTTGAAGGCTAGCCCGCGTTCTAAACTGCACAAGATGGACAAGGCTCAGTTCCGTATTTTCCGCGAATGGCACCATTCCGCCATTCTTGAAATGGTGGCTATCAAGGATTTCCGCCCGATTCCCGATTGGATTTCTAAACGCCTCGGTGGGCTTGTGACGCCTGCGCAGGTGACCGAATCGCTCAAGTTGCTGGTGGAAGTGGGACTTTTGGTGAAGACCGCTAACGGTTTCCGTCAGCGCGACCCGTTGATTACGACGGACGATGAAGTCCAGGATTTGATGGTCAAGATGTACCATTTGCAGATGTTGAAGCTTTCTGCAAACATGCTCTCGGCGCTCCCCGGCGCGCAAAGGGATATTTCTGCCTTGACGTTTAGTATAAAGCGCGAAGATTTCCCCAATTTGAAAAAACATTTGCAACTTATGCGCAAAGAACTGCTAGATTTTTCAGCCAAAGCGGGTGAAGCAGAGGAAGTTGTGCAAGTCAACATTCAACTGTACCCTCTAACACGAGGAGTATGATGCGTTCTTTATTTTCAATAATCGGTTGCGTGCTTATGGGACTGTGGTTAGCTGGGTGTTCTGAATCCGACACTACGGCCGGTATTGAAATTGGAAATCCTGAAATTGCTTCTAGGAACGTTGGTTTTACGGCTAATTTCTCGATTGATTATTCTGAAACGAAAAAGGCTTCTCTGGCGAAGTCCGCATCTGACGATGAATATGTGGTCATCGATACGTTCCGCCTAATGCTTTCGGAGGTTGTCGCCACTTGCAGCTACTATATAAGCGACAAAAAACCGAAGGATGATGATTCTTACCTTGGGCCGGACAAGGACGACAGGGCTGCAGTGCTCCCGGTTTCGTTTGCGGACGGGGCTGTCATCAGTGAACCTTTTAAAAACATCAATTTACCAACTAGCGGAATCCTCAAGGAAATAAGGGTTGCGTTCCAGATTATTCGTGAGGGTGGCTTTAACTCAATTTCTGGTCGTGTTAGTGTTGGTGATAAAAAGGTTCCTTTTGTTTATGAATTGTCCCATTTCCAGTTGTTCAACTTGTTTTATCGCAATTCGCAGATCGATATTCAAGATTCTTTAGTGAATTTGTCCGTGGTTTTCCATGTGTATCGCTTTGTCGATGGAATTGATTTTGCATCTGCAGAGGTTGGCGAAGATGGCGTGATTCATATAAGTGAAAATTCCAATGAAAACGTTTGGAAAATCTTGAATGAACGCTTTATTCCAAGTTTCTTCTCCTTGCGGTATGAATATACGAATGACGAAGGTTTGACCGTTAAGGATTATACCTCTGATGTATTGGATGAATTGAATAATGTGTTCAATGAGAACATTATTACAAACGGAAACTTTAAAGATGGTGGAAAAGACTGGATCTTCTTTACGCAATTCGACGGCGTTGCGGATTCCGCAATAATTGAAGATGATAAATCTAATTTGATGAAGGTTCATGTTTCGGAGGGTGGTTCTCGGTCCTATAGTGTGCAACTCCTCCACGAAGATATTTCTGTAGTGAAAGGTGCTAAATACAAGTTTGTATTTACGATTTGGTCTGACATCGAAACAGAAATTACGGCACGTCTTGGATCGTATATCACGTATGAAAAAATTGGTTTTGAAGAACATGTGCCTGTCGATAAAACGGGTCGTTCGTTCGAAGTCGAATTTACTGCACTCGTGACGGATCCTTTTGGACGCTTGGACTTGAATCTTGGTGGCAAGGAAGCGACTTTCTGGATTAAGGATGTGCAAATAATTCGAATCAAGTAGGGCTTTAAATTGGGACGCGGCGAAGGTCGCGTCTTTTTCATTTTGCTAATATTAGGTCATTATGGCAACTATTCCAACTCTAAAAGAAAATCTCGTTATTGAAAATATTCGCCCGAACATCGAGGGCGGCCGTTTCATGCTCAAGCGTGAACCCGGTGACACGGTGACTCTCCAGGCAGACATCTTCCGCCACAGTCACGAAAAATACGATGCAGCGATTTTTTACCGCCATGTTTCCAAGAAAAAGTGGGAACAGGCTCCGATGCATTTTGTCGACAATGACCTTTGGGAAGGTACTTTCACGGTCGGCAACATCGGCTATTACGAATACAAAATTTGCGCATGGACCAAGGAACCGAAAGACGTTCCGACCGAAAGTCCGGTGATGAAGCTCCGTGTGGACCCGACTTACAGCCGCGTCGGTACATGGTACGAAATGTGGCCGAAGAGCCAGGGCACGGACCCGAAAAAGTCTGCAACATGGAAGGATTGCGAAAAGCAGCTCGACTACATTGCTGGCCTCGGTTTCGATACTGTTTATCTTGTTCCGATCCACCCGATTGGCGTTACGAACCGCAAGGGCGCGAACAATGCGCTCCATGCCTTGGTTGATAAGAAGGGAAATCCGCTCGAACCGGGATGCCCGTATGCCGTGGGTAACAAGCACGGCGGTCATTACGATGTGGACCCTGAACTGGGTACGATGAAGGACTTCGAGCATTTTGCAAAGACGGCCCGTGCTAAGGGACTCCGCTTGGCGCTCGACATCGCGCTCAACTGCAGCCCGGATCATCCGTATGTGAAGTCGCATCCGGAATGGTTCTATCACGAACCGGACGGAAGCATCAAGTTTGCTGAAAATCCTCCCAAGAAGTACGAAGATATTTATCCGTTCGATTACTACAACGAGAACTACAAGGAACTCTGGAAGGAAATCGAGAACATTATTTTGTTCTGGGCTGACAAGGGTATTGAAATTTTCCGTATTGACAACCCGCATACGAAACCGTTCCCGTTCTGGGAATGGCTCATTGCCGATGTGAAGGAAAAACGCCCGGAACTCGTGTTCCTCGCTGAAGCTTTCACCCGCCCGAAGATGATGCATCGCCTGGCAAAGTCAGGCTTCGACATGAGCTACACGTATTTCGCATGGCGCTCTGCAAAGTGGGAATTCGAACAGTATTTGAAGGAACTCACGCAGTCTAACGCTAAGGAATACATGCGTGGAATCTTCTTCCCGACGACTCCGGATATCTTCCCGAAGTATCTTGCATACAAAGGACCGAATGCGTTCAAGCAGCGCTATTTCTTGGCTGCAACGCTTTCGAGCTTGACGGGTATGTACAACGGATATGAACTTTGCGAAAACATTCCGAGCCCGATCAAGGAAGAACTCGCCGATAGCGAAAAGTATCAGTACAAAGTTCACAACTGGAGTGGCCCGGGCATTCAAGACTTTGTTCGCCGTTTGAATGTTGCTCGTCAGGAACATATTGCGTTGCAGGAATACGATAACCTCGAATTCCATTACGCACAGAATGACCAGCTGATGGTTTATTCCAAGAAGTCGGGCAATGACGTGATTCTTTGCGTGTGCAACATGGATATGG
>CAMZFJ010000141.1 GCA_947306025.1 uncultured Fibrobacter sp. | reverse complement strand
AGAACACGTAATCGAGATCTTCGGTGTAAGCGCCGAGCTGTTCGAGCATGCTGATGGAGGTGATGATGCCGCGGCCAGCGCAGCCCACGCCCGGTTCCGGGCCACCGGATTCCACGCAGCGAACGCCCTTGAAGCCGACTTTTTCGAGGTCAGAGAGCTGGATTTCGGTCTTGTTGTCGCGAATGGTGTCGAGCACAGTTTTCTGGTGAAGGCCGCCGAGCAAGAGTCGCGTGGAGTCTGCCTTGGGGTCGCAACCGACAACGAGTACGTGCTTACCTTGTTCTACAAGGCCAGCGGTCAAGTTCTGAGTCGTAGTAGATTTACCGATGCCGCCCTTACCGTAGATTGCGATCTGACGTAAACGTTTTGCCATAATGAAATGTCTCCTTAGGTTTAATTACCTACAGAAGCGCTAGGTAGGGTCAATTGTAGAATTATAGTCAACCCTTTTCAATATTTTTTCAACCCGTTTCGTTCAAAAAATTATGATTTACGCCGCTGTTATAGTTTTGTTTTATAACACCATTTACCCCGAGTCTATCACGAATCTATAAAACTCAATTTTTTTGTTTTTCAAACAGGGTCTTATATTGCATTTACCTATTACGCTTTTTAAATTATGCGGGACTTCGGAACAGAAGCAAAAATTTAAAAGAATACAGAACGCTAGGTAACCGTTCTTTTATATAAACTAAACCGGTACGCCGGGAGTTTAGCCACGTAGAAAATTCATCTTCGTGGTTCATTTTACATCTGCGTTAAGGAGGCTTTTTTACATGGCTAAATACAAAGTAGCAGTTGCCACGAATGACGGAGTAAATGTCAATGTTCACTTTGGACACGCAGCCGCATTTGACATCTATGAAGTTGACGAAGCAAGCGGAAAATATGAGAAAGTCGAAGTCCGTTTAAAGCCGGAACATTGCGATGGTTCTTGCGGAGACGGCACTTGTGGTCAGCGCGAAGTTCAGCATTCATCGATGTATGCAGCAGCCAAGAATCTAGCCGATTTAGATTACGTGCTTTGCGAACAGCTTGGTCCGCAAGCGATCCAGTCATTGGCCCGCTTCAATGTACGCGCATTCGATATCGCGCTCCCCATCAGCGAAGCCATTGCAAAAATCAACATTTACAGAAACAAAATCGCAGAACGCGCATTACGATTCAAATCAAATCACAACGACTAAAATGAGTCTAAGTAAATTTACGATAAGAAAAGCGACGCTATCCGATTGCAATGCGATTGCCGCAGTGGAAGCAACATGCTTTCCGCCAGCAGAAGCTGCAAAACATGAAGATTTCCAAAAGCGTCTGGAACGCTATGCGGACTATTTTTTGCTGATGTTCGATGGCGACAAGCTGATTTCATTCGTAGACGGATTTGTAACGGATATTCCCGATTTGAACGACAAAATGTACGAAGACGCCGGTATGCACAATCCAAACGGAGCATGGCAAATGATATTCGGAGTCAACACTATCCCCGAATACCGCCATCAAGGTTGCGCAGAAAAGCTATTGAGATTATTCGTCCAAAACGCAAAAATAGAAGGCAGACGAGGCGTTGTTCTCACTTGCAAAGAAAAGCTCGTACATTATTACGCCAAAATTGGTTTTGTCGATGAAGGTATTTCGGCAGATTCGACTCACGGAAACGTTGTCTGGAATCAAATGCGACTGACGTTTTAACAAAGAGAGGTAAACATGTCACATATCCACCATTCTATTACAGAACTTATTGGGCATACACCGCTTCTTGAACTTCACAATTTCGAAAAGAACCACAACGCCCAAGGCCATATCTTGGCAAAGCTCGAATATTTCAACGCTACAGGTTCTGTCAAGGATCGCGCCGCCCTTAGCATGATCGAAGAAGCCGAACGCACGGGTAAATTGAAACCGGGTGGAGAAATCGTTGACCTCACGAGTGGTAACACAGGCATTGCACTTGCCGCTATCGCAGCCGCAAAAGGTTATAAAGTCACGATATTCTTTGAATCCGGCGGTTCCAAGGAACGCATTCAAGTTATCAAGACTTATGGCGCGCAGCTTTTCGATTACAAAGATATTCCCGAATTGAAAAAAGCTCTTGAAGATGGCACAATTTGCGACAACATCGTTATCGAGGCCATCACAAAGTACACCAAAGAGCACAACGCATTTTTCATCAACCAGTGCGAAAACGAATACAATCCCCTAGCCCATTACAACACGACAGGCCCTGAAATCTGGGAAGATACCGATGGCAAAGTAGATTTCGTTGTTTCGATGGCAGGCACAGGCGGAACACTGAACGGACTTTCAAAATATTTCCGCGAAAAGAATCCGAATGTCAAAATCGTCGGTGTGCAAGCGACTCCGGACTCCCGCTATTTCACGCCAGAAGCCGAAAAGAATGGCGTTATCGACGGTGTCGCACCATTTGCAAATGTCGCAGAACCTCCCACGTTCTTGACGGATTCCTCGATTTACGATGAATACATCGAAGTTTCTACATTACAGGCAAAGGCCGTAGCGCACGAGCTCGCCGAACACGAAGGGCTTTTCCTGGGCACATCAAGTGCAGCAGGCGTTTACGCAGCCTCAATTGTCGCAGCGCGTCCTGAAAATAAAGACAAGAACATCATCGTCATCACAGCCGACAACGGATTCAAATACCTTTCCACAAAAGTTTATGCTTTGAATAAGTAAGACTCATCGCATAAAACTCCTAATACTCCTTCTCGTTAACGCGGGAAGGAGTTTTTTATAAGTTCCGATAACATAAATCAATACGTATAATCGCGAGCGATAGCACCCAATACTCAAACAAAATTAGAACAAAATATTTTCGAATAATTTTGTCGTTCCACTTGAAAAAACTCTTTGACTGCGCAAAAGTGCTTTTTACCTTTAATCCGACATTAAAAAACAAAACAAACAAGGAGTTTATCAATGAATATCAATGCAAAAAAAATTATTTCCGTTATTGCTCTTGCCTCCGTCAGTTCATTTGCTGAATGGGATTACTACACCGTTCTCGATGAGCATCAGGGTCAAGCACGAATCAAGGCAAACTACTGGTACAATGGAGATTTCCATTCCACATCTTTTGACTTGAATGCCCGCTATACAGTCGTCAAAGGATTAGAATTGAGCCTCACCGGTCTCGGTTACCAGCTTTTTGCCGATCCGAATGACAAAACCAAGGAAGGTGACGGATTCAAAGACTTTAGCGTGGGTGCAAAATACGCATTCAATCCCAACTTCTCCGTTTTCTTGGACGCCAACATTCCTGCAGGCAAAAAAGAAATTTCCAGCCAGGAATTCAGCCTCAAGGGCGGCGTTCAATGGTTCTTGCCCATCTCCGAACAATTCGGCATCGGTAACGAATTTGGCTTGACCGTTCCTTTCAAGCATGATGGGGTTCAGCGCGGTCTCGTTGCTGATTACGGTTTTGAATTCTATTACGTATTCAGCTCTGGAGTCTCTCCGTTTACAGGCTTTGTATTTACGAGCCAGTTGACAGATTCAAAGAACGAAGACAAATCCGAATCCGGAACGGGAGCCTCCAACATTTCTTTCTGGGCAGGCATTTCTTACAACGTTAACAAGAACGTTAATCTGACGCTCTACACCGATGTTGAATACGCCGCACATGGCGCTTATCAATCCGGCTACATTTTCCAAACAACATTCAGCTTCTAAAAAAGGGGGCGGCAATAATGAATTATAAACACCTCATAGAAACAACACTTATAAGCGCTCTGCTTTTCGGAGCAAGCGCTTTTGCCGAGATTAAAACTGTTCGAATCGCCCATTACACAGGAGTGTTGTGCAGTGCTCCGGTTCATACCGCATGGCTCAAAGGATTTTTCGACGAAGAATTTAAAAAGATCGGGCAGAAATACGAAATGGTACCAATTGCCGAAGGTTCCGGTTCCGTCAACGACTTGATTGTCGCTGGGAAAGCGGACGCAGGTAATGAACTTCTCGCCACTGAACTTCAGCCTATCCAAAACGGACTCCCGATTATCTTTGTAACAGGTGTACACACAGGCTGCACCAAGTTCTACGTCACAAAGCAATCGACCATAAAAAAGCTCAAGGACCTGAAAGGGCGCAAAAGCAAAATTGGCGTCATCGGATTGTCCGACAGTTCGATTATGACATTCAAGCGAAAACTCCGTGACCTTGGCGTTGTCGCCGATGGCCCCGAAGCGGATGTCGAATTCGTTGTCTATGGCGCAAGCGACTTGCCATTGGCACTCCAAAAGGGAGCCGTGGACATTATCGCCCTTCACGATCCGACCGCTACAACAGCCGAAGAAGAATACGGTTTCCGTAAGCTTCTGGACACCGCCACCGATCCGAAATTTGCCGTAGAATACTGCTGCATCGCATTCGTGAGCCTCAAACTTTGGAAAGAAAATCCGGAAGGTGCAGCCGCATTCACACGTGCAGTCGCTCGCGGTTCCGCATTCGTCAACGCTAACCCGCGTGAAGCAGCAAGACTCCAGCTTGCAAAGGACATCGTCCCCGGAAGCGAAGATTTCAACACCAAACTGCTTGAAAGCTACACCCACATTCCATCCCGCAAAGCAACGATTCGCACATTCAGAACCGTCGCCACGGAACTCCAAAAAACGGGCGTACTCAAGAAAAAGTTGAACATCGAAAAGTTCATCACAAGCCACTTTGCCAATTTTGCGTCTAAGGGGATTCACGTTCCTGACGGTTACAAGTACGATAAGGATACAGGCACATTTACAGAAACGACCGAAGAACCGAAAACCTTAGCGAAAAATATCGTTGAGAACTAAAAAGTAGGAGAGCAACTAGGTTTATATAACCATAGCCTATAGCGCCCAATATACGAATAAAATTAGAACAAAGTATTTTTGAATTATTTTGTTTTTCCACCTTCAAAACATCTTTGATTTAGAAAAAGTGATTTATACCTTTTCACAATCAAAAATAGGGAATCAAAAATGAATTTACGAAGCATCATTAAGACTACGCTCATAAGCGCCCTCCTCCTCGGAACAAGCGCTTTTGCCGATTTCAAACCAGTCCGAATCGCACACTATACTGGTGTGTTGTGTAGTGCCCCGGTTCATGTCGCTTGGCTCAAAGGTTACTTTGACGAGGAATTCAAAAAGATTGGTCAGAAATTCGAAATGGTTCCTGTTGATGCAGGAAAGAATTCTGTGAACGAGCTCATCGTCGCAGGCAAAGTCGATGCAGGGAACGACTTGCTCGCTACCGAACTTCAGCCCATTCAAAACGGGCTCCCTATCGTCTTTGTCACCGGTGTTCATACGGGTTGCACCAAGTATTACGTCACCAAGAAATCAACGATTCAAAAGTTGGAAGACCTGAAGGGACGTAAAACCAAGGTAGGCGTTATCGGTTTATCCGATAGTTCCGTGATGTCGTTCAGACGCAAGCTTCGCGATTTGGGTATCGTCGCAGACGGCCCGGAAGCGGATGTCGAATTCATCGTCTATGGCGCAAGCGACTTGCCGATTGCCCTTGAAAAAGGCGCTGTTGACATTATCGCCCTTCATGATCCAACCGCAGCAACCGCCGAAAAAGAATACGGCTTGCGCAAGTTGCTCGATACCGCAATCGATCCGAAATTTGCCGTAGAATACTGCTGCGTCGCATTCGTGACACTCAAGCTCTGGAAGGAAAATCCGGAAGGTGCCGCCGCTTACACGCGCGCTGTCGCTCGCGGATCCGCATTCGTGAACAGCAATCCGCGCGAAGCCGCAAGACTCCAGCTCTCGAAGGATGTCGTTTCTGGCAGTGAAGAATTCAACGCCCAGTTGCTCGAAAGCTACGGTCACATTCCGTCCCGCAA
>CAMZFJ010000140.1 GCA_947306025.1 uncultured Fibrobacter sp. | reverse complement strand
GTTCAGTATGAATTTTTGAAGTTGCTCATCAATCCGGAAACCAAGAATGTAACGGTGGTGGGTGATGACGACCAGAGCATTTACGGCTGGCGTGGCGCGAACATCAAAATTATCCGCAACTTCCACCGCGATTTTGCTCCGGTGACGATTGTCAAGCTCGAACGCAACTACCGCTCGACCGCAAACATCGTTAAGGGCGCCGGTTCCGTGATTGCACATAACGTCCGCCCTGCCGAAATGCAGAAAAACGTGTTCTCCAAGGAAGAAGCGGGCGAGCTCATTCACGTGCGCTATTTTGAAGATGACCGTGCCGAAGCTTCGAACATTGCAAAGACTGTGGCGCAGGCGGGCCCTGATTTTTATGCCAAGACAGCAATTTTCTACCGCACGAACGCGCAGTCCCGTGTGCTTGAAAAGGCGCTCAACGATTTGCGTATCCCGTCGGTGATTTTTGGCGGCACAAGATTCTGGGACCGCAAGGAAATCAAGGATATTTTGGCGTACTTGCGCGTGCTCGCAAATGAAAAAGACGATGCCGCCTACTTGCGTGTGATTAACACTCCGCCGCGTGCCATTGGTAAGACTACAGTCGAAGGAGTGCTTGCCAAGGTGAAGGCGGGCGAGGGTTCGCTGTGGGACAATCTCTTGGCCGAAGCGAACGGCACGAGTCGCGGCGCTCCGAAGCTTAAGGGTTTTACTGACCTTGTGGTACGCTGGAAAAACATGATGAATTCTGGCGAAACTCCGCTTCCGATTCTCGCCGAGACGATTATCAACGAGACGGGCTATAAGGATTTTTTGCGCAAAGAAGACGAAGTCACGGCGGATGAACGCATTGCGAACTTGGACGAAATGATCAACGCTATTCGCGAATTTGACGAAGATCATCCGGGCGCAACGCTTGATGCGTTCTTGCAGGATATTTCACTTTTGACGGATGGCGACAAGAAGGTCGATACGTCGAAGGGCCTTGTGACGCTCATGACAATCCACATGGCGAAGGGCCTTGAATTCAATACGGTTCACCTTGCCGGTTGCGATGACGAAATCTTCCCGCTGGTGCGTGGAACTTCGATGCTCTCGATGGCTGAAATCAATGAGCAGATGGAAGAAGAACGCCGCTTGTTCTACGTGGGTTGCACCCGTGCAGAAAAGAAACTTTATCTGTACCATGCGGAACGCAGGTTCTTCCAAGGCAACATCCGTCCGTTTGCACCGTCCCGATTTCTTAGAGAATTGGATCCGTCCGTTGTTGACTTTACGCCGTGTTTGAATACGCGCCCGTCTGTTCCTAGCTTTGTCGGGAATACACGCTCTAAGCCTTCTTACGGATCGTATGGGGGCGGCTCTTATGGCTCGTCAAATTCTTATGGAAGTTCGCGTTCGTCTGGCTCTTACGGCGGCAATTCGTATGGCTCGCGTAATGGCTCCGGCAGTTATGGCGGTTCTTCTTACGGCTCGTATGGTTCGCGCCCGGCGGCAGTGCCTGCTTCTATCAAAAAGAACGACAAGCATATCGTCTATCGCAATCCGATAAAAGTGGCTTCACCGAAGCCTGCGGCCCCGAGTGGCCCGAAAGTTGTTTACGATGAATATAGCCAGGTTGCAAACCAGAATCCCTATCAGGCCGGTGTACGTGTTCGACATTCCAAGTACGGCAATGGCGTTATCATGAAGGCCTATGGTAGTGGAGATAATGCCCGCGTTGATGTTCGTTTTGACCGCGAAAATATCAACCGCACCATTATTCTCAAGTACGCTGCATTGGAAATAGTTGGGTGATTGAGGTGTGAGGTCGGCGCTTTGCGCCTTTGAGGTCGCTTCGCTTTGGGATTGGCTTGTTTCACAAGCCTTTGACGCCTTCGGCATCCGCTGCGTCGGTTATGCTATGACAAAATGCAAGCATTTGATCGCATCATAACCTAGCACGCTTTTGAGCTTTTCTTATTTCAATAGCTCATCCCCAAAGTCTCAGAGGGAGCCACAGGCGACCGTGCCCATACCTCAAAGCACCCTTAGGGTGCGACCTCATTTCTTGTTTGACCGGGAATCTTTTTTGCATGTAAATTTTCATAAAAACGCTTGGCGTTGTTTTTGCGATTTTGTAGATGATATTCAGAAGCACAAACATTAGCAAGACTGAAAAAATGCGAGGCGAATATGAAAATTTTTAAAATGAGAAACTTTTTCATTGCAATTGTCGTCGCGAGTGTTGCCTTTGTACTTTCTGGTTGCAAAGAAGAAAAAAGAGTGGCTGAGTCTAGTCATTTGACTGAAACGAAGGAATTGGCTACATCTCAGAAAAATGAAAAACCTATTTGTTGTTTCAAGGATGATTATAATGTTGTAGAATCTAATGATAATGTTGCGCATCAAAGGACCTTAAAAAATGATAGTTCCTCTGCAGGTCTAGATAGTAGTTGGTATCGTCGTGGTAAGCCGATACCTGGCTTTGATGAAAAAAATGAGGCAAGTCGGGATAGAATTCGTCGAAGTAAAGGTATTGCTATAGATTTTGAACAACAGAATCCTATTGTTATGAATTATCCCTCTTGTGTTCAATTTGGAGTTAGATGTGCATCTAGGGGCTCTGTTAAGATACCTCCTGTACGTGAAATTGATTTTAAGTATGAAAAGAATGGCTTTCGTACTGCTTCAGATATTATGAAAACTATTCGTCTGCACACTCCAGGCCTTCGCCATATTTATAGTAAACACTTAAAAAAAATGTCGGGATTCCAAGGTGAAATTACCTTAAAATTCACAATAGTTCCCAATGGCGAAATTTCTGACATTTCCATCGAATCCTCTACAACGAAAAGTCAAAAATTTGACGTTGAAATAAAAACTGCTGTAAGTCGTTGGATATTTTCTAAAGTAAAATCAGGCAAAACAACCGTCACGATTCCGTTTACCTTTTCTGAATGAACTTTGTTTGCTAACAGTAGTTGACAAAATGAACGCCCGACAAAACAACCTCTTGCTTTTCTTGAATAACTTTGTTAGATTATAGACAACAGTTCTGATGAACTGATTTTATTATATCCTTACTTATATCCTTTCTTATATCATTTCTTTTATGAACTTGTCTCTAAAAAAGAGAAAGGATAATTCATGCACAATGATGAAAAACAGCCGAAAAAGCCTCATGACGCTTTTTTCCGTTGGCTGTTCGCAGATACAAATCATCTCAAGTTTTTGCTTGAACTGGCGGGTAAAATAAACGTTGATGTGGCGGATTTTCTCGCTGCGGTAAACTTGGATACGCTTGTGCGCATTCCGGATTCGTATTCCGAAGTGTACGAAACGGGTGATGCGGACCTCGCGTTCCGTGTGAATGTCTCCACGGGCGCTCCTGTTTTTGTGGGAATATTGGTTGAGCATAAGTCCGGTCGAGATGCAGATTTGTTCAACCAGCTTGCACGCTACATGCGTTCCGTGATGAAGCGTTTCGACGAGGGCCGACTATTCGACGGTCTCCCGACGATGGCGATGATATTCTATAACGGACGTGATAACTGGAACCCGCTAGAATTGCTTGAGAAGGACTATCCCGCATATTTTCACGGCATGGTGCTGCCGTTCCGCTGTGCGTTTGTGAACATGTCGGACATCCCAGATAGTGATTGCCTCGCTTGCGAAGATGTAACGACAGGCTTGGGAATTGCGGCGATGGCACACGCTTATGACAAGAACGCGTTCCTTGAAGTATTCGATCAGTTCAAGCCTAAACTGCAAAAAATGCCGAGCAACGAGCTCTCTTGTTTGCTCGAAAAAATAAGTGTATATTTGACGGAGTATCTAGGAGATGGCGTTCTACAGGAGTTGAACATGGCATTCAAAAGCATTGGACAAAAGTATGGATTCGTCAGCGCCGGCGATGTTTTCCGCCAGAAAATAGCCGATGCTCGCCTTGAAGAGCAAACCAAGGCTAAAAATTTGATTGATGAAGAACGTCGCAAGGCTGAAGCTGAGCATCAAAAGGCTGATGAAGAACGTCAAAAAGCTGAAATTGCCGAAGCAGAAAAGCTCAGTACTGCCAAGAAACTGGTGCGTGACGGAGTCATTTCTGTTGAGAATGCGATGGCTTATTTCGGGTATTCCAAAGAGCAAATCTTGACGAAGTGAAAATGCTATAATTCTTTCGTCTTTGAACTTTCGCTTCGCTCAGTCCCAAATGCTAAGCTCGGTCATAACCATGCAAGCATGGTTGCGACTCTCGCTTTACGCATTTGTCGTCTTTTTCTATATTACATTCCGTAAAAAAGAGGTTTTTTATGCTTGAACGTGAAGAAGTATTGAAGCTGGCGAAGCTTTCTCGCCTGAGCATTGCTGAAGAAGATATTCCGGCTATCAAGGGTCACTTGGACAAGATGCTCGACCATCTCGAAGCACTGAAGGCTTTGGACCTTTCGAACGTGGAACCGATGACCGCTGTCGAAAACGGTGCAACAATCCTCCGCGAAGACGTGCCGGTGCAGGGCTTTACGCTCGATCAGGCTTTTGCTAACGCTCCGGCTGTCGAAAATGATCACTTTGCCATTCCGAAGGTGATGTAGTCGGCAAATTTCGCGTTTTTAGCGCTTTCTTCGTGCTTTTCTGCGTTCACTCGTGTTTACGCATTTTTGCGCGTTGTCGTTTGCGCTTGCGTTGCATTCTAAATCATGGTCAGTTGCATTGTTCCTGCCCGCATGGGCTCGTCTAGATTTCCGGGAAAACCGCTCCTAAAGCTTAACGGCAAGGAGATGATTGTCCGTACCTTGGAACGCGCGCTCCTGGCCGGATGTTTCGACCGCATTGTCTGCGCAACGGATAGTGCAGAAATTGAAGCGGTGGTCACGGCGGCTGGCTTTGATTGCGTGATGACGGGGGAATGTGCGACCGGTTCTGACCGCGTGGCGGAGGCGGCTCAAAAGCTCGGTCTCGACCTGGTCGTGAATCTCCAGGGCGATGAGCCACTTGTAGAACCTTCGGTTCTCCGCGATGTGGCGAAAGACCTTTCGGAGCATCCTGACTGCTGGGTAACGGTGGCGTGCCCGCTGAATCCGGCAGAAGCTGAACTTAAAACTGTCGTGAAAGTGCTCGTTCGCGACGGTGAGGCTATCGACTTTACGCGGTCGGTGCCGCCTGCAGAAGTGGATCGTTGGTTCCAGCACCAGGGCATTTACGCTTACTCCCGCGAAGCCCGCGACGAGTTTGCATCGCTTCCGCAGAACAAAATTGAGCTGGAACGCTCGCTGGAGCAAATGCGAATCCTTGGGCGCCGCCCTATCCGCATTGTCCAGAGCTCGTATCCTAGCATCTCGGTGGACGTCCCGTCGGACGCAACCCACGTTGAGAATATTTTATTAGATCGTTTGCTATATCCTTCTCTTGATGAACATGAACAGAAAAGGCAATGAACGCATCTGAAAAAAGAATACTCAAACTTGCAATAATCCTTTTTACAATTGGTCTAATCGTCCGTTATCTCCCTTGGGGGCTCCCGTCTATCGAATCTTTCGAGGTCGGTGAAGCGGTTGTTGTCGCGAATTCGCCGCCGTCAACTCATGAAAAGGCTAATCTCGCAACGGCGACGCCAGAGGTTTTGACGTCAGCGTTAGAAAAGAATGTTCCGTCTGCTATAGGTAGTGCGGACCCTTCAATCGTTGCGAATAAAGTAGATTCTGTGGTGGAGCCTGGCTTGTTGGAGGATGAAAACCGGTCGGCAGTGCCAAATAATCACCGAAAATCGAAGAAAAAGGTTATACTTCCACTCCATATTAATAGTGCCAGTGTGGATGATTTATGTGCGCTAAAAGGGGTGGGGCCCAAGCTCGCGGAGAAAATAATTGAGCGCCGAAATGCCTCTGGACCGTTCAAAAATGCCTCAG
>CAMZFJ010000139.1 GCA_947306025.1 uncultured Fibrobacter sp. | reverse complement strand
GAGCGGTGTCGAAGTTCCGTGCGTATTAATATAGCTAATATCCTTGGGTTCGATGCCAGCTTCCTTCATAGCGTTGGTCATTGCGAGCATAACACCCTTGCCATCCGGACGCGGAGCAGAAATGTGGTAAGCGTCGGAGCTTGCGCCAACACCGGCGATGCGGGCGAGAATCTTTGCACCACGAGCCTTAGCGTGAGATTCGCTTTCGAGCACGAGGACAGCAGCACCTTCACCAATCACGAAACCATCGCGATCCTTGTCGAACGGGCGGGAAGCCTGTTCAGGAGCATCGTTGCGCTTGCTGACTGCCTTCATGCTGGTAAAGCCAGCGAGGCTGAGCGGGTTCACCGTTTCGTCGGCACCACCAGCGAGCATCACGTCGCAGCGGCCAAGACGGATCATGTCGTAAGCGTTAGCGATGGAGTGGTTGGAAGTTGCGCAAGCGGAGGTCACCGTGTAGGACGGACCCATCCAGCCAGTCTTGTTGCAAACTTCACCAGCCGGCATATTCACGATAGCCATCGGAATATAGAACGGAGAGACTCGGGACGGACCACGAGTGCTAAGAGCCACAGCGGCATCATAGCAATACTGCAAACCACCGATACTGCTACCGATGATAACACCGCAGCGTTCCGGATTTTCGTTTTCCGGTGCGATGCCAGCCTGACGCAGAGCCTGGAATGCAGAGTAGACAGCATACTGGATGCAACGAGAGAACCTGGACTGGTCTCTTGTGCTGTAAATGCCCGTTGCGTCGAACTCGCGAATTTCACTTGCTATGCGCGAAGTGTAAGCGGAAGCGTCGAAACGCTGGATGGTAGCAATGCCAGACTTGCCTGCGAGCAAGTTCTGCCACAATAATTCGGGGGAGTTTCCGAGAGAGGAAACGCAGCCCATACCTGTAATAACAACATTTTCCATAATGCGCCAAATATAACAAAAAAAACGGTAATATTTTCGTAAGAGAGTGAAGAAAAAGACAATTTGTAGCAAAAAATTACATTTTAGCAAATATTTTTGTAACTTTAGAAGAATTTATCCATATATATAGGATTTTACGTTATTTTTATTATATAAAACATACATAAGTTTAGTTAATAGTTACTAGTTGATAGTTACTAGAAGACTTAAGAGACAAGATTCTGTGAAGCAACTCTAGTAACTAGTAACTCAGAACTCGGAACTGCGACGAAGTCGCCCTAGTAACTAGTAACTCAGAACTCGGAACTGCGACGAAGTCGCCCTAGTAACTTAAAACTATTTACTATTTTATACCGCGTATGGCCAAAAGTTCTCGAAATTTAGTTTGGATGGACCTGGAAATGTCCGGTCTCGATCCTGAAAAAGATGTCATTCTCGAAATAGCAACCATTGTTACCGATGCCAATTTGAACATTCTCGCCGAAGGGCCCGTCATAGCCATTCACCAACCAGAAAATGTTTTTGAAAGCATGGACGAATGGAATACGCGACACCACAATCAAAGCGGGCTCGTCGATCGTTGCCGCCGTTCGCAGTATTCCCTAAAGGACGCCGAACTCGAAACGCTCCGTTTTATCAAGCCCTTCACAGAAAAGACAAAGAACCTCCTTTGCGGAAATTCCATCACGCAAGACAGGCGCTTTTTGTACAAATACATGCCCGAAATTTCGGAATGGCTCTGCTACCGAAACGTTGACGTGAGCTCCATCAAGGAACTCACGTTCCGCTGGTATCCAGAGTTCGAAGAATTCCAAAAAGAAAAGCGCCACGAAGCGTTAAACGACATCCGCGAAAGTATTGCCGAACTCGCCTACTACAGAAAGACATTCTTCAAGTAACTCCATGGAAAGACTCTCCTACGCACAAAGAATGCGTAACCGCGCCATTGCGATTACCGTTCTTATATTGATTATTGTAGCCATTGTTCATTGTTCCACGAAAGACGAGGTAGCGCTAACCGTCGAGAATCAAGAGACCGCGCCAGCCATAGATTCGCTTGCCGACACAGCCGCCTTTATAACCGACTATAGCGACACAAACGCATTCGACTCCATCGTCAGCGAAAATCCAAACGGACTTGCCGCCCTCACCGGAATCGAAGACAACGACTTCGACAAGTCTCTCGATAGCAACGGAACCGCAGGCAGCACAAACAACGTCCGCGACACGCTCCACATCAAGGCGCAAAAGAATCCTTACCTCGCCGAAAAAATTGATATTTTGTTACGTCGCTACCACCCAGACTTGGGCATCATCCTCGTCGTCGATACAAAGACAAACGAAATCATTGCCTGGGGTGAACGCCGCGACGGCAAAATACAAAACAGGCCCGACTGGATTGGGCGCCCCACCTTCCCCGCGGCATCCCTTGCAAAGCTTGTGACAATTGCCGCCGCCATGGAAAGCAACCGCTATTCGCTCAACACTCGCATCCCGATGATGGGGCGCCACCACACGCTCTACTTGAACCAGCTCCGCGTTCCCGAAAAATATAAAGGCCCCACGATGGAACTTTCCGAAGCGTTTGCCCGCTCCGCGAACCCGCCAATGGCCATCGTTGGAAGATCAGTCGGCGCAAAGCGCCTACTCTCTGCCGCCGCTAAGCTAGGTTACAACAAGCGCTTCCCGGGCAACGCCCCAAACGCATCGAGCTATACCGCTCCGGACACGGGCTACGGCCTTGCCGAAGTCGCCTGCGGTTTTACAACATCGACAACACTCACGCCGCTTCTTGCTGCAGCGCAAGTCCGCGCTATCCTCACAAAGAAGCCGCTCCAAATCCCATGGGCTCGTGACATGGCGCCATTCGCACCGCAACGGTCACTCGCGCTTGACATCGGAAAATTCACCGAAAACACCTACTATGGCCTCCGCGAATCCATGCTCCGTTCTGTAGCGCAAGGCACTGCCCACAAGCACATGTCCACAAAGAACATGGCAAAGAAAAACTTCGAAGCGCTCCGCCTCGGCGGAAAAACAGGTTCGCTCGACGGGAAAGATCCTGCAGGCCGTTACGACTGGTTCATGGGGTTTGCCGAATCCAGGGCGAACCCGAGCAAATCCATTGTCGTCATCGTCATGCAGATGCACAAAGAAATTCGTTCGCAACCAGCAACGCAGGTCGCAGCAACAGTCATCAACTATTGGGCGCACCAGAACCTCGAACAAAAAAAATAATTTAGATTTGAACACAAAAGAAGCAGGAATATTATGGAATTATCTTGGTGGAACTTAATACCGACTTACTTCGACGGAATAGCCTTCACGATTCCTTTCGTTGGTTTTCCAGTCCACTGGTACGGTGTCATGTACATTTTTGCGTTCGTGACCGCCTACCTCACCATGTGGAAAATCAGCGAGAAAGAAAAACTGGGTTACACCAAGGAACAGCTCGATAACATATTCACCTGGATTATCGCAGGCATCTTGCTCGGCGCCCGCCTCGGTTACGTTTTCTTTTATAAACCGGGCTACTATCTTTCGAATCCACTCGAAATCATTTTACCGTTTACGCACGATGAACTCGGCAGCCACTTTGTCGGGATTTCGGGAATGTCGTACCATGGCGGTCTCATCTTGGGTATCGTATTTTTCTGCATCGGCGCAAAGCGTAACAAGCTCGACGTCTGGAAAACGTTAAACCTCGCCATGCTTGCAGCACCGCTAGCCTACACTTGGGGCCGCTGGGGCAATTTCATCAACGGTGAGCTTTTCGGTGAAGCTACGACCAGCGCTATCGGTATGTGGTTCCCGCTCGCCCACGACAGCACCCTCGCCAACCCGATTCTCCACCACCCGAGCCAGCTTTACGAAATGATTTTCGAAGGCATTGTGTTGTTCCTCGTTTTGTACAACTTACGCAAGATTCCAAAACTTCACGACAAAATTCCATGCCTTTACTTAATGGGCTACGGTCTGTTCCGCTTCTTCATTGAATTTTTCCGCAAACCGGACGCCCATCTTGGACGCGTAGACCTCTTTGGCATGAGCCGCGGGCAAACACTCTGCTCCGTGATGATTCTCGTAGGCCTTGCGTGGATGATATATCTCTTCTACCGCGAAAAGAAAGCAACCAAAAAAGCTTAGTTGGCAGAACTTAGTTGGCCCTTCGGCAAGCTCAGGGACCTTAAAGGTTGGTGAGCCTGTCGAACCAAAGCTCTAAGTTCTAAGAGCGAAGCGAGCTAAGTTCTAAATTCTAGTATCCCTTGAAGAGATTTTCCCAGAGGTTGCGTTCTTCCTCGAATTTTTCGGCAAACTGTTTGCTCACGTGCTTATAGACAGTCTTGATGTGCTCCGCCAATTCATCGGTCACATACTTTTCTGCATTGGCATCGTCTGAGCCGGTCTCGTTCATGAGCTTGGACCACTGGCTTTCTTGGTTCTTGCTCCCAAGCGTTGACGAAAGCGAAGAATCCTCGTAGCACTTGTTGTTCAAGTAAATCGTCCAAACGGAATTCGGGATTTTTTCCAGTATCTTTTTGAGGAACGGTTCGGCGTTCGTCGAATAACCGTACGAGTTACCGATCAAGCAAATAAGCGGCACGTTCACAATACGTTCCACATTGACGCGACCCCAAGATTCATCCGTCATTTCGAGAGTGGCGTTGTACAAATCTTCAGCAGGTTTCGGTTCGTTGTAGAAGTTATCAATTCCCAAATGCGCATCGCGCAAGCGATTGAGGAATTCCGACAACGGAGAGGTTTCATCGATACTAGAAGATTCAGTAACACCCGCATTGACAGCCGATGCAAGCGATGCCGTTTTTGCATCCACATGATCCGCATTTGTCGATACGGTCTTAACATTATCCTGTTCGTCTCCGGAATCATCCATCACCGCAGAATCAAACGCCGGAGAGACACGGAACTTGTGATAGAACCTGATGTTTCCTTCTTGCGACTGGAAATAAAGCGCCTTATAGCACTCGTTGTCCTTAAACAAATTGGCCAAAGCCCTATAGGCACGGTGTCTTGCACCGCCCGACGTAAACTTTCCTCGATGGATAGACACAAAGCAGTGAAACGCACGGACACAGCCATTCGTATCAATCACCGTAATGCCATCGTAATTGAGCATCGAGATAAACATCTTACGGATAAAATTCTGTTCGTACAAATCGCGGTACGATTGCGAATCCAGCATGGAATCTGGCTTGATTTGCATTTCCTTGTAGTCTTCGATGACTATCTTTCCGGCGTCAAAGTTTTCGTCATCATTGCCTTTCCAGGACGGATCCACGAACAAGCAAATGGTACCATGGACTTCCCTCTTGATTTGCGAGAACAAGCCTGCCCAGAATCCCTTCGGGTACGAATCCAAATCCTTATCTTGCAAATTGTCCGAAAATTCATTTTCATCTAGGTCAAAACGGATAAGCAAATGGTCGCTCACGCCAGCGGAAGTATGCGAATTGATGCAAATCTTGGAGCGGTTCACGCACTCGATTAGCAAAAAGCCTTTTTCGAGAAGAGCGCGTTCCGTTTCGCCAGCATTGCCCAAGTCCGACTGGAATACTCCCACCCGGATAGACATTTCCGTCTTTTCGCGAGCTGGCATCTGCTGGATAATCAGGTCACAACCGCTCTTGCAAAAATGAATGACGTCCTTCAAGCACGCCTTGACGCGTTCCTTGAACAAGTTCTCTAGAGAATCTCCCGAAAAATCGTAAATGCGGCGGTTCCAACCCATGGGCGGGTTTCCGTTTCCCATGATAATTCTGAACGTAAAGTGATCGTTTTCTTCTTGATAATGCGGAACGCTTGGTAAAATTTCAATAATAGCATCAATAACGGCTTCCTTCATCTCCGGAAGCTTCCGCAAAAAGAAATCCTTGATTTTTTTTCGATCGAGGCCTATAATGCTCGAAGAGTTGTCTATTTCATCACTCATTACATTACCAAATCACAC
>CAMZFJ010000138.1 GCA_947306025.1 uncultured Fibrobacter sp. | reverse complement strand
GCCCAGGGGCGGTCGGCGGCGAGCTTTTGCATCAACAGGTCGTCATCTCCGCTTTGGATTTTGATGACGCCCGTGAATCCATTCACGCTCTTGAAAAAGCTTTTGCGGTAGGCGAGGTTATTGCCCGTGCTTGTGAGCGGGAGGTGCATGGCGAGGCCTGCGGTCCCTGCGATGCGGTAGATGAGCGTTTCGACTGCCTGCATGCAAATAATGAACGGCGATTTGTTGTCGGTCGGGATGTAGGAGTGCCCTGCGACAAGTTCAATGCCCGGTTCAAATTCCTTGACGATGCCCTTAATCCAGGCAGGCTGCACGATGCAGTCCGCGTCCGTGAGGCAAAGGATTTCTCCATCGCATGCGTCGATGAGCTTGGAGAGTGCCTGCTTTTTCGGGCTCACGCCTTCGGGGATTGAATCAATTGTAAGGACATGCAGTTTGTCGAACCTGGCTTCATATTCGGAAAGAATCTTCGGGGTGTCGTCCGTCGAGCGGTCGTCTGCCACCCAGACTTCCCAATCGCCTTCGTAGTCTTGCGCCAAAACGGAGTCGAGCGTTTCGCGGATGCCCTCGGATTCGTTGCGGGCTGCAATCAAGACACTCACCTTCGGCTGCGGTTCTGCATCGGCATAGCCTTCGCGCACTTGCCCGAGCGCACGATAAAAGCGCACTTCTAACCCGAGATAGAAGAGGGCGAGGGCTGCCAATAGCCCGATGATTACGTATGTCAAAACCGTAAGGAACATTTTTCTTCGGCAAAATGTAATAACGTTTTTTTGAAAGTCAAAATTGCGGTGGGCGATTCTCGGGGAAAATTTAAAATTGTAACAAAATTGTAAGAAAAAGGTTCTTTTACTCTATAATAATGTAATAGCGTGAACAAATGTTCATTTTTTATCACGTTTGCGGATATGAAAATGGAAGCCGCGTAGTCCTCAGAAAACATATGTGACGATTCTCACATTGCTTTTCTCAAGTTCCATATATATGGAATATCGTTCGCAAATCTGCGTTTTTGTTTACGATTTTCCAACATTTTTCGAACGTTGCTCTATTTGGGTTTTAAAATGTTAGTTTTCTACCTCAAGTAAAAAATCGGAGTTATGGGGTGACTTATGGATACGCTTCTAAAATTTGAAGATGCCGCCGCTGCGCTTTCACTCGACTACGTCTGTGTTTTCTATGTCGATGTCAAGGCAAGTGACTACGTCGTGCTAGATTTTTACGGTAAACTAGCCAAACTGAATTTACAGCACACCCATAACTTTTGGGCTGATATCTCGGCTATTTCGGAAAATCTTATTTATTCCGAAGATAAAGAATCCTTTATGGAGCTTGTCAAAAAGGCTTCGTCCGCAAGTGCAAGCCAAGAAGCTCAAATCGTTAATTACAAGTGCCGCCTTATGGTCGATGGCGTACCTGCCTGGTTTGTGATCAAGGCTGCTATTACACATTCGCGTGGACGTGACTTTTTCTTTATCGGTGTAGGTAACATTGATAAGCAGGAACGTGAACAGATTGAACTGAAAAGTAAAGCGTCGAAAAGCGAAACTTATAACCAGATCGCAATGGCTCTTTCTTCTCAATTTGATGCCTTGTACATGGTGAATTTGAAAACAAATCACTTTGCGATGTATAAGTATGAACGTACGTTCAGTGAATTGAAGGTTGGACTAGAAGGTAATGATTTCTTCAGCAGGATGATTAACGATGCCGCTAAGTTTGTTTATAAGGATGATTACGCGTTGGTGGCGAAATCCCTTAAAGAGGAAAGCTTGTTGAAGGAACTGGACGAATATGGCACTTTTACGTTGACATTCCGTTCGAATTCTGCAAAAGGGCCGGTTTATGTAAAATTGATTGCTGCATATACCGACAAAGAGCATGTTGCCATAAGCATTACCGATGTGGATGCGCAAGTTCGTCGTGAACAGAGCCTTAGAACCACGATTTCTCAGAATGAAGTCTATGGACAAATCGTAATGGCTCTCGCAGAACGCTACGATGCTTGGTACATGTTGGACTTGGATACTGAACACTATACGCTGTACAGGTCTGAACGTATGTTCAGCAAGGTGAAAGTCGCTGCTGAAGGGAATGACTTCTTTAATCAGCTACAGAAAGATGCTGAGCAAGTTGTCTATGCCGAAGATGTTCATCTGGTACAGTCCGCCCTTTTAAAGGAATCTTTCTTAAAGGAACTAGATGAAAACGGCTTGTTCATGCTTAAGTACAGGCTGAATTCGCCCTCAGGGCCGATCTATGTGAATCTAGAGGCTGTTTATTCCGACAAAAAGCATGTTGTGATCAGTGTGACCAATGTCGATGCCCAGGTGCGCCGCGAACAGCGAATCAGGGCCGAAGCCGAAGAAGCCCACCAGAAAGCTTGTCGAGATGATTTGACGGGTATCAAGAATAAGAATGCCTATGGCGAGTTCGAGCGCAGGCTGAATTCTCAGATTGAATCTGGCCAAATCGCGCCGTTTGCTATTGCAATTTGCGATGTGAACGGGCTCAAGACCGTGAACGACACGATGGGACACAAGGCCGGCGATGAATATATCAAGGCCGCATCGAAGCTCGTTTGCGATACTTTCAAGCACAGTCCTGTGTTCCGCGTAGGTGGCGATGAATTTGTGGCCATCTTGAAGGGCGATGATTTTGAGTCTCGCGATGACCTTGCCAAAACGTTTATGAATATTGCAAAACACAATGCCGAAGACGAAAAGGTGGTTGTCGCTTGTGGTATTTCCGTTTTCGATAAAACGCAGGACAAGAACGTTTCGGTGGTGTTCGAACGTGCTGATGCTCTCATGTACAAGAATAAAATTGAGCTGAAGAGCTGCCGCGAAGAAATCCTGAATGCGGCCCGCCGCGCCGCCGTCGCCGAATGACGGGGATTTTTTGCGGGATATAGTATAATGGTAAGAAAAAGTATCTCTTGCTCTATAATAATGTAATGAACGAATGTTCATTATTTAATTGAAAAATCGGCCTTGAAACCAATTTGTACGGCTGATTGTGCTGCTTTCAGGGGCTCCAAGACTCGTTCGTTGTTATGGATGCCCACGAAAACCGTGTATTCGGTGTCGGACGATTGATCTAGAAAATCTTGTTGCAGTTGATTTTGCAAATCTTGGGCTGCGACAAAAATCTGCTTTTCTTTGATCTGGTCTTCGTCTTTTTGTTTGGCTTTGGGTTTTGGAATTCGTTTTAGGAGTGATTCCGTGCGGTAAGTAATAGAATACGCTTTTTGCTCTTTATTGTAGTCGATAAAGATATTTGTGTGATTCTTGAATAATGGTGGGCGAGGGAAATCTATTTGCAAAAGACGGACTTGATAAATTACATGTAAATTGTCGGGACATTCGATATGGTTGTGTTTTATTATGGTTTGCTTTTGAAAATTGTTGTCAAGAACAATAGAAATCAGCCCGAATTGAAATGGAAATCCTATGGCGTCATATATTTCTTTGAACACTTTTCCTGGAACGTCTCCGTCGATACGGATATGCGCTCTAAGTTTGGAACAATCGAATAGGGGGAATAGGGGGTCGTCTTTTGAGACTGTGTTAACAAAGTCATTTATAATGCCGTATAGCGGATTGTTTTTTATGGAATCTAAGGTTTTCAAATCTTGATAGAGATTTGGGTATAGTTCTCCGTTAATTTGGATTTTGTCTTTGTGTACGTCAAAAGCGATGGTGTTTTCATCGTAATTCATGAAGTCTTCGTGATTGCTACTGTATAGTAGCAACGCAAGGCTAAAAATGAGCAAAAGAATTTTGAATGCCTTCGGCTTTGTAATTGATTTCATAAATATGTGTCCAATTTACAAAAAAGTCTATTTATAGAAATTTAGGGGCAAATCTACTCGAACCCCTAAAACCCAACCACTTCCTACTGTCTACTGCCTACTTCCTACTAACCAAACCTTGACCCATTTTTCCCATTTTACTACATTTGTGCCACTTTGAGAATAGATATCGCACAAAAACTTACTGATTCCGAAGACCAACGAGTGGTCTGGTCCCATGCCGACGCTCCTGAAATCTTCGACGAACTGCACCTCAAGGGCGATCTGGTAGCCGAGGTGCTGGTTAGCCCCGAAGGCAACGGCAAGTGCCTTGTGACCGGTACCCTCTCTGGAGTGCAAACACTCACCTGTGTCCGTAGCCTGGACCTTTTTGACCGTCCGTTCAAGACCGAGATTGTTGTCGAAGTCGAACGCGGTGCATGCGCCCAGCAGGAACTCCATGACGACGACGATGACGTTTTCGCCTACACGATTCCGCAGGCACAGGACTTCGTAGATGTTTCCGAGTGCGTCCGACAGCTGGTGACCCTACAGGAACCCATTGCGCCCGTGAAAAATCCTGACGAAGATTTTATCTTTGTAACAAACAATCAAGCTGGCGATGGTGCCGATGCTGAAAAGCCGCTCGACCCCCGCTGGGAAAAACTCAAAGCTCTTAAGAGCAAAATGGAAAACAGGAGTTAAAAATGGCAGTACCTAAAAGAAAAACCTCGACCGCCCGTCGTGACAAGCGCCGCACCCACTGGAAGATGGAAGTGCCGGCTATGGCTACCTGCGATCATTGCGGTTCCGTGAAGCGTCCGCATCGCGTGTGCCCGGTTTGCGGCTTCTACAACGGTGTGGAAGTTGTTGATATGAAGGGTGCCGAAGCTTAATCTAGGAGGAATCCGTGATCAAAGTTGCACTGGATGCCATGGGTGGCGATTACGCCCCGAGTGTTTGTATTGAAGGCGCTGTTAACGCAGTCAAGAAAAACCCCAATATTCATGTGGTTCTCTGCGGACCGGAGGCCGAGGTCAAGGCTTCTCTCGAGAAGCTTGGCTATGCCGGCAACCAGATTTCCGTAGTCGATGCCCCGGATCCCGTGGCGATGGATGAACATCCTGTCATGGTGGTCAAGAAGAAGCAACATTCTGGCTTGGTGACTTGTGTTGCCTTGCAAAAGAAAGGTCTTGTCGATGCTTCCGTCAGTGCCGGTAACTCTGGCGCTATGATGGCTAGCTGCCTCATGATTCTCGGTAAGTCTTGCGACGAGTTCTCTCGTCCGCCTATCGGGGTTGCACTTCCGACAAAGGATCGCCGCATTGTGTTGGTCGATGGCGGTGCAAACGTTGATGAACGCGCTTCCACTCTCGTTGACTTTGCCATTGCAGGTTCTGCATTTGCCGAAGCTTTCCTCGGAATCGAAAATCCGAAGGTTGGCCTCTTGAACATGGGCGAAGAAGAACACAAGGGCCCGGCAGTTCTTCAGGAAACATACCAGCTCCTCAAGTCTGCTCCGGTTAACTTTATGGGTAACATCGAAGGTCGCGACCTCATTGCAGGCAAGGCCGACGTTGTCGCGACTTCTGGCTATACGGGTAACGTTGTGCTCAAGCTCCTGGAAGGCTTCTTCGAAATGCACCAGGAAATGTTCGGCACGATCGATACTCCGGCTGGCAAGCGCTTTGCCGAAATGTGGGACTACCGTGCCACGGGTGGCGCTCTCTTGCTCGGCCTCAATGGTATTGGCATCATCGCTCATGGCCGTTCCGATGCTATTGCAATCGAAAAGGCTGTGGATGCGGCTGCCAAGTATGCCGAAGCTGACGTTGCTAACAAGGTTAACGCTCGCCTCGCTGCAATCAAGTCCGAGGAAGCTCCGAAAGCATAACTTTTGTCTCTAGACTTTAGTTGCATTTAGACGGATCTAGCACAACGCTAGGTCCGTTTTTGTTTGTGTAGTTGTTTGTCAATGGTCATTAGCTGCGCCCGTCATATTCCATGAACCTCATCGCCCATACCTCAAAGCCGCGAAGCGGCGACCTCACACCTCACACCCCTAACCACTTCTTACTAAACACTAACCACTGTCTACTTCTAACTTCCTACTTCCTACTAT
>CAMZFJ010000137.1 GCA_947306025.1 uncultured Fibrobacter sp. | reverse complement strand
GACACTTAATGCAAAGGATACCCTTTTTTAGGTATCCTTTTGACACTTAAGCCCGTTTTTACTTTGAAACGAATACTGTGTTAATCGATTCTTTCTCTGAAAAAAAATACAAAAGATCCTCGCCTTACTTCGACGTTGCTCAGCACAGGTCGCGAGGATGACGAATGGCGAGAGTCATTCTAGTTCCTGACTAAAATCGGGATATCTGACCAAAAGACGTCGTAAAACTAATGCGACGTGATAATTAAACAAAGAGAAAGAATTATGGCAAATATTGCTAATATGGAGATGGCGAGTGCCGTCTTCGAAAAATCATGCATCAAAGTCGAAAAGAAGTTTTTCGGCTTCAAGACTAATGTTACTTACATTCCGACAAATTCACCGGTTGTTGGGTTGACTCTAGAATATCCAACATCAGAAGGGGAAAAATTGAACCGATTGTTCACCGCGGTACCCAACGACATGGAATCGGTTTTGCAAAAAGTCGGTCGCCCTGTTGAAGCAACAAATGGTCATTGGCTAGTTTCAATTTGCTACTCCAAGGATCGCAAATTTGCTGCGTTGCAACTTTCGGAATTTGTTGGCTTCGACTACAAAAACATAGGCGAGGTGCGTTTTGCCGAAGGCGAAGATGCTGAAAAGCTGCTGCGTCCGTTCGTGAAATGACGTTCTGCTATGCAGAACGTCATCCTGAGACATGAAATGTTGAAGGATCCAGATTCTCAAATGGGATGTTCGCTTTCGCGAACATGACAACTCTCTAAAAAGCCCCGGTCATTTAAAGGAGTGGTCGGGGTTGATTTTTTATGGATCCTATCCCCCGGCTCAGAGGCCGGGGCTAAAGGCAATAATAGGCTTCGCAGTTTTATATCTGCTCCAGGATGACAATGTGGGAGTGCGGGGTTATCGCTTAATTTCAATTCTAAACGCTTGCCCGGCGGTGCTTTTGATGACGTAGGCTCCGTTGCGGTAACCGGCATTCTTGAGGCTGGCTTTTAATTCTGCAACGGTTGCGCCAGCATTCACGCGGACTTTGCCGAGCATATTTCCCATCACGTCGAAGACCTTAAAATCGCTGGCGGTTTTCGCAACGACGCCCGCGACATTCAAAGCAAATTTTGACTTGATGCCCGTGATTTCACAACGCTTTTCGGATGCGCCTTTTTCGCTTTCGCTCCCAACTTCACCAAATGCAATCCAGTCGAGGTTCACATAGTCGCTAGTCATCTGGACCTTGAACACATGCTCGCCCTTGGTCAGTTTCTTGGTCGTCTTGCCCTTGAAGGTCGTGTAAGTGTCCCAGTCTCCAGTTCCTTCCAGCTTTAGCGTGTCGGTGATGGGTTCGTTGTCCATAAAGAACAGCACGCCAACGCTTTCCGAGCCGGTCGCATAAGAAAGCTCGTAGGGGAGGGGGCCCTCAGCCGCGACATTCACGGTGTATTCGAGCCATTCGCCTTTTTGGGTGTAGCCCACGGCAAAACCCTTGCCGCATTTGTCTTTCATGGCGACGATGTCCACGCGGTCTTCGCGGTATTCCTTGCCTTGATTTTCGAAATCCATGTCGTAGTAGGCCTTGCCGGCACCGCCAACATCGTAATTTTCGAAGTCGATGAAGTTGCCTGCGCCGCCAAGTGTTGCGTCAATGACGGGCAAGTCACATTTGGCTTCAGCATCCGTAAGTTTAGCCTTGCAGAAGGGACCTTGCGGAATGGCCGTTTTGCTATCTTCGAATTCCCAATAATCTGCTTCAAAATCGCCCGCGAACACGAAGAACACGTCGTGCTTGCCGATAGCGCCTGTAAGTGGTACGGTCACGAGGCCGTCTGCGTTAAATTCAGCCTTGCCGATGACTTTGCCGTCCACCTTGTCGAGGTGAAGCGTAATCGAGGACGCTTTCTTGACGTTCATAACGGATGCCGAGAACGATTCTGCACCTGCATCGCCGAATTCTACGCCGCTAATCCTGGTGTAGTCGCCGTCATTGATTTTGGTGAGAATCATGTTGCCGCGTTCGTTGGCCTTACGGGTCTTGACGCCTTCGCCCCACGACATCGTTTCGGCTTCAACGCGCTTGTAAGGGTCAAAATCTTCGACCTGGTCCACGACGCCACTTTCGGGCCAGAAGTCGATTTTCTGGATGGTGCCGTCGGCGTTGTAGTGCATCTCGGCGACAGAAACGGAACGGCGTTCCGCATGCTTGTATGCTTGACCGATTTTAGCCTGATATTCCGCCCAAAGCAAGTAATTTAGGCCAAAAACGTAAGATTTTCCCTTGTAATCGATGATTCCCGGATGGTTTCCGCGGCTTTTCGGGGAATGCGGCATAATGTCGCCTTTGTATGTCCAGGGGCCAGTGGGGGAGTCGCTCATAGCGTAGCCGATGCCTTCGGAGCAACAAGTCGAGGCAAAAGCCATATAGTAATATTTGCCGTGTTTGTAGAACCACGGGCCTTCCTGATAGTCCTTGATTTTGGGGTAGGTGACGATGGAACCTTCCGTGTGGATCATGTCCTTCTTGAGCTTGATCATGTAGAGTTCCGGGTTGCCCCAGTACATGTAAGCCTGGCCGTCATCGTCAATCCAAACGGTCGGATCGATATCGTTCCAATGTTCGCGTTGCCAAACGAGCTGGCCGTTGAGCGGGTCTGTGAAGGGGCCATAAGGGTTGTCAGCGACGAGAACGGAAATTCCGTGGCCGTGGATGGGGCAGTACATGAACCACTTGCCATCGCGTTCGATAACCTGTTCCGCCCAAGCGCCGTTATTGGAATTGTACCACTTGAAATCGCCTAGCGATGCGACCGCGCCGTGGTCCGTCCAGTTCACCATATCGGTGGAGGTGTACAGCAACCAGTCGTACATCATGAAGTTGTCGGCGTTGTCGTTGTCGTGAGTGGTGTAGAGGTAGACGGTATCGCCATGCACGTACGGAGCTGGGTCCGCCGTGTAACTCGTGGTGATAATAGGATGCTGTGCGAATGCAGCACAAGCCAATGCCGCCGAAGCGGTTAAGATTTTACCAAACATTTTGTTCTCCATTCCTCGTTTACTTTTACACCCAAAATAAAGATATCGCTGTGGAGGAGAAAAAATCGGCTTGTATAAAAGATTCTATTGAAGATTTATCAAAAACGTAAAAAAATCCCGGCCACTTGGGTTGTGGTCGGGGAGCTTTAAATGGAGTCGAGGATGACTACTTTCCGGAGGAGACGATGACCTTGGCGGTCTTCAAGATTTTGTTCTTGAGCTTGTAACCCTTCTGGAATACGGTGACGACGTGGCCTTCGGGGATGGATTCGCTGGGTTGCTGCATCAGAGCTTCGTGGAGGTTCGGGTCGAATTCCTTGCCAGTCGGGTCGATTTGTTCGAGGCCTGCATCCGTGAGAACCTTGGCAAACTGGTTGTAAATCATCTGCATGCCTTTTTCGAAGGCTTCGAGATCTTTTGCCTTGTTTTCGCTGGCGAAAGCGCGTTCGAAATTATCCTGGACTTCGGATAGTTTTTCGAGGAGCTTGCCGTTCGCGGTTTCGATGAGTTCGAGCTGTTCCTTGGCGTTACGGCGGCGGAAGTTCTCGAATTCAGCCATCAAGCGAACGAAGCGATCGTTGGATTCGGCGAGCTGCTGTTTAAGAACTTCTTCAGCAGACGGTGCAGCTGGCTGTTCTTCAGCCTTTGCATCGGCGGCTTCGTCATTGTCCTTCGGAGCTTCTTCAGCAACCTCGTTATTACCGGTTGGTGAGCTTGCCGAACCATCGGCTTCCAGATTCATTGCATCCTGGGCGGCCTTGAGCACATCTTTTTCAAGTTGGGCACGTTCTTCTGCGGTCGGTTCTGCGTTCTGTTCCGGATTCTTTTCTTCAGCCATGATAATAAAATTCCTTTAAATTTGCCCGACGGGCGGGTGTTTTACATTTTCGACTAATTTCCGTGCCAAAGTTAGCAAATTTTATGCCAATGGACAAATCGTAGAAAACGTTTAAATGTGAAACTAGCCGGCCTCTCCTTTTGTTTAATGATTTCCGATAATGCGGATTATGTAAACTAAAATATCTGAATAGAATGGATACTTCATTTATTTCCCATTTTAATTTTCGTCAGTATTTATATCACAACTATTACGATTTGGAGATTGCCACCAATAGCATTGAATTTGAAATTCATCAGCAAGGGCATTTAGATCATCAATGATGAAATTTTCTTTCATGGTAAAATTTCAAGGAGTTTCATATTCTAATTATTCAAAAAAGTCATTTTCTAAATTTAAGTCAGGAATTCCATCGTCCTCAGTTTTGTTCTGCCTGTTTTGAATATAGCGGCACTGTTTTTGGGGTGAAAATATGAATTCTTTGCAATAAACATAGAGCTGGTCGGCAATATTTTTCAAATCATGATCGGAGAATAGTCCGTCTATTGAGTATGATATAATATTACTTATGCATTCAACATTTCTTTTGGTGGAATCATTTTTGTAATTGGAGCATAGTTCGGTCAACTTGGCATTTGCAGGCCGCAAGCAACGCGCACAAAGCAAATAAAACCATCTTAAAATATTTCATAAAACACCTTTGAAGAGCGCAATTCTCCCCCCATTATTCTAAATCTTTTAAACCTTCTTCTTCATAATGTTGATTGCGCATGTGATTTGGGCCGCATCTTGCACATACTCGACTTTGCCATAAATCGCAATAGCTATACAGTTCTGTTGCTAGAGTTTTTAAATCGATATCGCGATAATTATCATTTAAAGAAAATGTTATAACCTTATCAATGCACTCTACATTTTTCACTTTCGGATCATTTTTGTGAAAAACGCAAAATTCAGCGAGTTTGGTATCTTTATAGTAATCTGAAAATTCTTCACGAACAAACGCTGTTTCGTTACTTATGGTTAGCGATGTTTTCATATTTTTTAATACAGATAAAACGTTTAACTGGAGTTGATCGTTAATTCCATTAGATTTGAGTTCTGAGGAATAATCTAATAAATTTCCATTAAATAGGACACTACAGGATTGAACGCCTTGCGAACATCCACAAGGATTATAGTTATTATCCTTTGCAATAAAATGCAAAGCTGCATATATCATTGAATCCATAGCTTGTTCAAATCGCTCTACAGAATCCTTCGGGTTGGCATACTTCGGTTTTGCAATCTCATCAGAACTCGAACTAATCTCCCCCGCCGACGAAACGTGTTCTTCAAGCAGTCTTTGGGATTGCGGTACAGTCGATTTGCAGGCAGCGAGGAGCGTAATGGCGATTATGGGTGAAATTTTAAGGAGTTTCATAAATTTGTTATGGCCAATGTACAAAAAATGTCTTTTTAACGGTATTCAGAGAATGTTTCTGTTGTAAATTATTGCAATATTAGTTTGGTTTGTAGAACAATTCCCTGTCAAGTTTTATATTTTATGCAAGTAAACTTTAGAAGGAGTTTTATGCTCAACAAAGCATTTTTGGTTTCTGCTACGGCAGCTTTTGTTTTTTCCGGTTGTGGTTCTGATAATTCCACGTCGGCTTCGGGTTCCCAAGTGCTTAGCTGTTCTGCTAATGCCATTTCGGATGATACGTTTATTATGGAAGTTGTGACTGAAAACGTTACGTTGACGACAACGACTAAGATTGCTGGTAATTTAGCGAATATCGAATACGACGCCTCTTATGCTCCTGAAGTGCCAGCTGCATACGTTCAACAGGAATGTGATGAAAACAAGCGAGAAGCTCAAGAAAAGAATGCGCAAATTGTTTGTGGCGATCATTCTATAAATATTAAAGAAGTTTCACCTGCCGATATCAGTTTTGAAGATGCTTTGAAGAGCGCTCAAAATGAATGTCGGGAAGCTATTCGTTAAGAGGTTTATATGCGTAAAGATTTTGGCAAAAAAGCAATCATCACTCCCCTACCCGTGCTTATCAT
>CAMZFJ010000136.1 GCA_947306025.1 uncultured Fibrobacter sp. | reverse complement strand
GTGTTCAAGGCGGCGAAGGCACTCAAGGAATTTGCAAAGTGCAATCTCGGTGCCGATATTCATTTGACGAAGGTTATGCCGCTGGGTGCTGGCCTTGGTGGTGGCAGTGCCGACGCTGCCGCGACACTCCGTTTGCTCAATAAATTGTGGAATTTGAATCTCCCGTTCGAAACGCTGGAATCTATCGGCGCTCGGCTTGGCGCCGATGTTCCGTTCCTCGTTCGAGGCGGAACCGCCTTTGCCGAAGGCATCGGCGAGCGCCTGACGTTTGTAGAATCGCTTGATTTGCCCGAAGGTGCCGCACTTCTCATTGCAACTCCGCTCGACGCGGTCCCGACCAAGGATGCTTATGCGGGCGTTCCGAAATCTGGCCCGGACCGCTGGGAACAGTACAAGGTCGTTTGGGCCGCGCATTCACCGGCTTCCTATTTCAACGCGTTCGAAGTTTCCGTGTTCCCGACGCACCCGCTTGTCGCCGAAATGAAGCAAAAGTTTGTTGAACTGGGGGCTAAGGTCGCCCTGATGTCCGGGTCTGGAGCCTCCGTTTTCGGAATTTTTGAGACCCGAGAGCTTGCTGAAAAGGCTGCCGCTGCATTAAAACCGATTTCGCGCTACCAGGCCGTCACGAAATTCTGGCATAGGTAGGCGGCGGAGCCGCAGTTAATAGTTCGAAGTTACTAGTTACTGAGGTTGCTTTGCAACAGTTCCAAGTTTGGAGTTACTAGACTTTTCAAGCAAGAATTTTCTAGTAACTATTGACTATTAACTAGTAACTAAGTTCTAAGCTCAACCAACTAAGTTCAAAAAAAATCGCCAATTTGCAATTTTTTTTGCAATTTTTGTGCATTTGTCTTTGATTTTCGGCAATCTTTTACTATCTTTGTCGCACCATTGGGGTATCGTCAAGTGGTAAGACAACGGATTTTGATTCCGTTATTCGTTGGTTCGAGTCCAGCTACCCCAATGAATTTTTTTTATCTAATGGAGATAATACAATGGAACTCACAACGCTCAAAGTTACCTCGAGAGTGCTAGGTGCAAACCGCGAAAACGCCCGTTTGCGTAAGGCTGGTCAGATTCCGGCCGTCTATTATGGTAAGGGTATCGAAGCTAAGAACATTGCTGTAAGCGAAATCGACCTCCGCAAGGTTCTTGCTCCGGGCAAGCGTTACACGCTTCTTGACCTCGAAATCGACGGCAAGGCTGGCAATCCGGCTATCGTCTACAGTGTCCAGAAGGACGCCATCACCCAGAAGATCACTCACGTTGACTTCATCAAGATCGCTGATGACGAATTCGTGAAGGTTCGTATCCCGGTCAAGCTCTCCGGTCTCCCGGTTGGTGTTAAGACTCAGGGTGGTATCTTCTCTCAGGAAGCTCGTTACCTCATGCTCGCTGCTAAGCCGGCAAGCATCCCGTCTGTTCTCGAATTGGATATCTCCAACTTCGAAACGAACGTGACCTTCTACGCTAAGGACTTCAAGCTCCCGGAAAACGTTCAGCTCGCTTCTGTTCCGCGCACGGTTATCTTCTCGATTTCTTCTAAGTCTAAGAAGAAGGACGCTGCAACTCCGGCTGCTGATGCTGCCGCCGCCGCTGCTCCGGCTGCCGCCAACTAATTTTGGCTCCAAGCTGAAAGGCGAATTTGAGACCTGTCCCAATTGGGGCGGGTCTTTTTTTATTTTGATTCTCTTTAAATGCTTTTTATCCCTTTCCCGATTTGTAATATTTTTTTAGTTTTTGCGAAAGAATTTAAAAACCAGGTTGGATTCGGTGAAAAATTGTGCAATCGCTTTAGCTTTCCTTTTGCTCGTCCCATGTTTTGTTTTTGCCAAATACATGGCTGTGCTAGAAACACTTTCCCAAATGACTTGCTTACAAGGCAAGAAAAACTTTATTTGACGGACATCCTGAGAGGGCAGGCCGTTTACATTCTCCCAGCAGAACAGAACTGGACTATCATGACGCGCGAAAACATCAACGTCATGTTGCCGCCAGGGAAGACCATCGAAGAATGCGAAGGCAGTTGCCTTGCCGAAACCGGTAAAAACATTGCTGCCGATTACGTGGCCCAGGCCCGCATTTCGCAATTCGGAAAATCTTTGGCGATTAGCGCCGAACTTTACGAAACCGCAAGCAGCAAGCTTATTGCCAGTTTTGCAGGTAAAGGCGAAACGGTCGATGATATCGAAAAAATCATCAAGGAAAACGCTCCCACGTTTTTCAGGAAAGCCCGCGATAACGCTTTGAACGGCGTCGGGTATGTTAGCAATAACGCCACCTTCTCTTTCCAAGGTTCAAAAAAATTCATTGTCGAAGTCCAAACAGAACCTGTTGGCGCCATTCCGACATTTGACGGCAAGGCCTACCCGCAATGCACTAGTACACCGTGCAAAATCCAGCTCGAAGTCGGCGAACATAGACTCCTGGTTTCAAAAGAAAGATTCCTCGATTTAGACACGTTGGTCAACATCCGTGAAAATGGACAAATCATAAAGTTGAACCTTACGCCAAACATCGGCGTTATCGACGTGGTTCCTCAGATTTCGGAAGAGTTCCAGAATAAATCTCCCGTAGCTGTAACGATTAACGAAAAGAGAGCGAATCCGGGCAAGAACGAACTTGTGCCGGGGATTTACGCCGTTCGCATATCGCACATTTGCTATGACCCCATCGAACTCAACATCGCTTTGCAAAAGGGCGAAACCAAGACCATTACAGATTCTCTGAAACGCGGTATTGGCGCTCTCGAACTAGACGCGGTGAAAGATGGTGAACCGCTGGCATTGCCTGTAATCGTAAACGATAGCGTTGTAGGAACGACTCCGTTCTCTGGTGTGGTCCCGCTGTGTTCCAAGATTGAAGTCGAGTACGATAGCGTTCGCAGGGAAGTCCCGGTCAGCGTAAAATGGCACGAAGTTACAAAGACGACCTTCGATGTAAACAACCAACCTGTCATCGCACCGCAGGTGGAAGAACCGCGCGCAAAAGTTGATTCCGTTTATGCGGAACAGGACAGCGTAAAAGTTCCAGCGGACACCGTTAAGGATACTGCGACCGCCGAAGTTGCATCCAGTGCTAAGCGCTTCTGGGGCGGCGTTACCGCAGGTCTCTTCTACAATGATTTCCATAGCACGAATTTCGGATTGAAAAATATAAAGCATCGCTCCGAATTCAATGTGTCCGTGAATGGCTCCGATGACCTCCTGAATAATTTCTGGGGTATCGGGTTCAAGGCTGGTATGAGCGGCTTGTTCATTGTATCGCCGTATTTTAGCGTGCATGGCGATTTCACGCTTGCCTTAAGGCAAGGCTCCGGTAAAACGAATTTATCTGTATTTCTCACCAAAGAGAGTATAAAGCAAAAATCCGATTTGAAAATTGAATATAACGTAAAACAGTTGAATATCGACATTCCTGTACTCGCTCGCGTCTCGATTCCCAAAGAGCTTTACTTCGAAGCGGGTCCCATGCTTTCGTTTAATGTCTTTGCCAAAAGCAAAGTCGATGTCGCTGATATTTACGGAGCACAGACTTACGAACAGAACGGTGATTTTAGCGCGGTCGAATTTGATCTTGCAACAGGTTTTGGCGTCAAGCGAAACATAGGCAAGTCTATCCTCGATTTTAATTTACGATTTGTACTCGGCCTCACGCGCATCAGTGATGGCGAGGATTCCCCCAAGACATGGCAAGGACAGTTGAATGTAACTTATTGGTTCTTGTAAGGGAGGTGGGATGAAATCGCGTTGTTTTGGTTTGGTCTTTGCTCTAGTCGTTCTCCTTGCTGGTTTGCAAAGTGCATGGGCGGATTTGGTCCGTTCTGACGGAACGGCTTGTTCTCCTAAAATAAACTTTAGGCTTCCTAGTGATTGGGTACAAGCTTATGTCATAATGGATAGTACGGCATTGCCTCTCCCTGAAGCTGACGCCGATGGTTGGATTTCATTTACGATATCCAATAAAGCTGTTGTTGATACGAGTTTCTATTTCAATAGGGATAAATACACTTACTGCCAGAAATGTGTTACCACGAAAGGCGTTAATGTTAGTCCGACAAAGCCGAAAACAGAAGGCTTTACTTGTGCGTCTTTTGGAAATGCGATTGAGGTTTGGATTCAGGAATATCCCGATGTGAAAAAAACGGGACAGCTTTATATGACAACATCAAAGCCTGTTGTCAAAGACTTTTATGTGTTCTTGCCTAATGATATGACTTGGAAAAGTTCAACGGCTTTGATTAACGAAGATGGCAAAGACCGTGATTTGTACGTCAGCGAAAATTGTGGGTGGTATTATAGACGTTATATTGATGAAAAACTTCCAACTAGCGTCCTTATCCATAAAGATGATGATGAATCTCCGTATAAAGAAGCTATCGGAAAAAATGGAACATGGGAAACAAATTCCGCAACGCCTATTTCATTGAGTGAAATGTTCTCCTTGTTTGGAGAATCTAATGAAATCTATTTCGTGGCTGACAAAGATAAACTGGAGGAACTTTCAAGTAATACGAATAAAGGCTGGTTCGATTCCCGTCCCGATATTACTGGAACTTGCTCATATGAATTGGCTGCCCTTATTTATGATACCGATGCTAGCTTGCATGGCGCTTTTTCGTGTAATGAAGATCGATCAGGCCGCCCTCGTGCAAACGCTTGCTATTACTCGGGTGCAATGTTTCCTGTTGTAACTTCCACTTCTGATACAATGCCTTGTATTGGTGTGACTACCGGAATGGTGGAATCGACTCTTGATGAAAATGGTAGGATGAAACTTACCGCTAAGGGAAAAAAATGCTTTGGCTCTCAGGCAGATGCTGCTTTTGCAGCCATGTTTACCGCTACTTCGGGGGTGAACGAAATGAGTTGCTTCAATATGCCGTTTGCGCAATCTATGGATGGCAAATGGGAATTTGACTCTGACTTCTACACAAGTCCGCGGCTAAACCGTTCTGTTCAGGGTGGCTTTTATCCTGTGGAAAATATAGATGAAAGATATATTTTTGAAGCTTATCCTAATCAAAAACCACTTCCTGCGGCGCGTACCAAAAGAACGGCAGAAGGGCCTGTATTTTGGGGCTCGGCACTTCGTGAAATAGATGCTGCAACGGGGATGCCGAAAATCGATATTCTTTGCAATGGCCCGGGGTGGACTGGCGGAAGAAACTGCGAAGGTCAATTTGCCGCTGGTGATGAAACTGAAACTTTCTATAGAGGAAACTCCACTGCTTTGAAGAATGCTTGTGTCTTTGGTTGGTCTTGCCCCAATGAAGCTCCTACAGGGTGGCCCTTGTTTGTGGAAGGTTCAGAAAAATATTCTACCTCGAATAGCGGCAGTCCGCGTTGGAAGTCCGAAGTTGGATCTAGCGGCAATGGTGGTCGAAATCAACATTTCTGCTTTGAATCCCACGCCTATTTCCGCTTTAAACATGGCTTAAAGTTCAACTTCCGTGGCGATGACGATATTTGGGTATTCATTAACAACAAACTTGCAGTAGACCTTGGTGGGACACACCTTGCAGCCCCGGGTTATGTGGATCTTGATTATTTTATGCCCGATGGTGTTGTCGGAAAAAATTACAACATAGATATCTTCTTCTGCGACCGCCGTACGGCAATGAGTAATGTTCGAATCAAGACGAATATATTCATGGTTCAATCAACAGGTATTGATTGGGAAGTTGGAACGGATTCTTCTGGAGACTGCCATTATGAACTTTGCTATACGCAATCTGGTGATGGTTCTTGCGCAGCTGTTTTAGGAGGAAATAAAAAATATTGTGGTGATGAAATTATTGTTACCGGTGTAAAAATATCTTATCAGTTTACGACGGATGTGACGGGAACTGATCTTGGGCAAACTTTGATTTCCGAAGAAAAATTTGCTGAGCAACCGGTGCAATATAATGGAGGTGTCGATGTTGCGAATCCTTCTCAGCCGATTATCAAAAAAGACCGTTTGAAGGAT
>CAMZFJ010000135.1 GCA_947306025.1 uncultured Fibrobacter sp. | reverse complement strand
TTTACGACTTTACCGGAATCGAGCTTCACGTCTATAACTTCTTCGCGGCGGCAAGCAACGCCATGTTCGGTACGCATTCGCTCGTCGACACGATTATCCTCCCGGTGGGCATTTCGTTCTTCACGTTCCAGGCGATGAGCTACTGCATCGACATTTACCGCGGTAAGATCAAGGCTGTAGACAACATCCTGAACTTCGGCTTTTACCTTTCGTTCTTCCCGCAGCTCGTGGCAGGCCCGATTGTGCGTGCAGACAAGTTTGTGCCGCAACTTTACAAGCCGTATTTCCTCCCCCGTCGCGCTTTCGGCATGGCTGTGTTCTGGATTTTGAACGGCCTTGCCAAGAAGATTATCTTGAGCGACTACCTCGCGACAAACTTTGTGGACCGCGTTTTCGATACCCCGCTCCTGTTCACCGGCCTTGAAAACCTCATTGCTCTTTTCGCATACTCGCTGCAAGTTTACGCCGACTTCTCGGGTTACACGGACATTGCGATTGGTGTTGCACTCCTCATGGGCTTCCGCTTGCCGCAAAACTTCAACAGCCCTTACAAGGCAAAGAGCCCCACCGAATTCTGGCGCCGTTGGCATATTTCGCTTTCTAGCTGGTGGCGCGACTACTTGTACATTCCTCTTGGCGGTAACAGAAACGCTACAATCGGAACATTCTTCTGGATGGGTTTCTTGAGCCTTGTGGCCATCCTTCTTTCTGGAAGCGTGTGGGTCGGCGTTTCGCTCGGCGTATTCTTCATTTACATAGGCGTTTTCGCTTACTTCAAGCCAGAATCCCGCAAGACAATTACCACGAACATGAACGCCATGGCAACGCAGATTGTCGGCGGTTGGTGGCACGGCGCCAGCTGGAACTTCATCATCTGGGGCGGTTTGAACGGCTTTGGCCAGGTGTTCAACAAGCTCTGGGTCAAGCGCAGCGCAACGGTACGCGCCTCCATCGCTCTCGGATTCTTTGCGATAAGCGCCATCCTCTACAAGCACTACACGATTCCTATTTGCGCAATTACCGCCGTATGGTTTGGCGTACTCTTTGTAGGCATTTACTCGACCATCATTTATCATTTGTTCTGCAACAAGGCTTTACCATGGCTCAGTACAGCATGGAACGTTACGCTTACGTTCGTGTTCATCACGTTCACGCGTCTCTTCTTCCGTGCAGGCTCCAACCTCGACCCGGCAGAAGCAAACGAAGTCGCATGGAACACGGCAAAGAACATGGTGCACCAGATGGGTACTGCATGGCGCTGGGATACGATTTACCCCATCGCGATGGAACACATCAACATCATCCTCGTATTTATCGCAGGCATGCTCATCCACTGGATTCCGAAGAAGTTCAAGTCCCGCTACCGCATCACGTTCGCATCGCTCCCGATTCCGGCGATGGTTGCTGTAACGGCGTTCATCATCTTCGTGATTTACCAGTTCATGAGCGCAGACAGCTGCCCGTTCATTTACTTCCAGTTCTAGCGGCGGAGCCGCGGCAGTGGACTATGAACGCGAATCAAAGGGGCTTCGGCCCCTTTTTTGCATATAATACACCATACAAATTTATCGTATCATTTATCAATGAAAAAACGGCAAATTTTACATTGATAAAACATCTTTGAGCCTTCTATTTAATTTATTTTAATCTATAGACAAGAAGGTTTGACCCATGACAAAAAGGTTCCACAAAATACTGGGAAAATTTTTCCTCTTTTGCACCGCATGCGCTTGGTTCGGATGCGACAATTCCAACGGAGAGTTTCCGGCAAACCCGCCAGACAATTTCGCAAACGAAAATTCTTCGTCTAACGAAAAAAATTTGTCAAGCGAACAGCTTTCATCGAATGCAGGACTATATTCGTCAAACGAGGCCCGTTCAAGTTCTAGCGATGCACAGGCAAATTCAAGTGCTTTTAATAGTATTCCTTCAAGTTCATCTATCAGCGTTGCAAGTTCCTCCAGCGAAAAAGCCCCGATTTCATGCAAGGAACCTATAAGTTCATCGTCCGTCAAAAGAGAACCTCCCCAAAAAGCATCTTTTGACATTGAGCGAACACTATCCGTCATGAGCTATGACACGACCGGACTCCTTGGACAATGCGTTTCCGCAGAGCAATATTGCGCCATACAGAAGCGAAGCAATCCCCATGATTTCCATGAATATGCAGAAGACAAAATGGAAAGAAATCAAGCAAGACATTTTGTCAATTCAGAACTGGATTCCCTCCTAGCAAGTCCACACGGAGCAACATTTTCAGAAGAAAAACGAAACTGCATTTCGCATTTAAAATACACAATCTCTCAATGGGAAACGAATGATCTTCTCTACGGAGTTCCTCCATGGTATAATTGCGAGGGTAAAGAATTAGTCCAAATTGACGAAAAATACATCGAAGCTTTTCTAAAAATTGACAGTCTATCTCGTGTGGAACACAAGAAAATACTCGAAGAAACAAACGAAAAGGCTGCACACTGCGACTCACTGGAATAGCCTTAGGAGAGAATTTCATGTTCAAAAAAGTTCATAACATTCTAGGAAAGTTGTTCCTCGCGTGCACCGCTTTTTTCTGGTTCGGTTGCACCGACTCAAACAGCGAATTTCCTGTAAATCCGCCCAACCAAGCCAACGAAAATTCATCATCAAGTTCTTCAAACACTCCTGCAAGTTCATCTAGCAAACTTACTCCAAAAGATTTACCCAAAGTATCCTTTCTTGATATCGATCAAATTATAAACAAAAACCAAGCCCTCTCTGATACAGCTGGATTAATGGGCAAAAAAGTTTCCGCTTCGGACTATTGCAGAACAACATTGCAGGGAGTTCGATATAACTTCTATGACAGTGCTTTACCCACTTCATCCAGAAACACCGCAAAAAGGATGATTAATGACGAACTGGATTCTCTTCTTGAAAGCCCTCAAGCAGTCACATATTCAGAAGAAAAACAAAAATGCATCCTCGATTTAAAATACAGTTCGTGGGAAGGACTTCCAGATTATGGGATTCCTATATGGTATTCTTGCGAACATGAAAACGAGGGCAAAGATTCCGTAAAAATTGATGAAGCATACATCAGGGCACTTGAAGCCAGAAACGAGCTTTTTTACGAAGAATACATGGATGTTTTCAAAGAAACAGTCAATAAAGCGGTTCGCTGCGATTCACTGGAATAGCTCGAAACAATACGTGCAAAATTAGAGAAAATCAACGAAAAATTTGACAAATATGACACGTAAGTCGTTGATACTTCTTGAGTTACAAAAAATTTTTATTACCAAAAACCATTTTTTTAGAAATTGCGCGCATTTCGCATAGAATAAGGCGTCCGAACAATATTTTACATTCACAAAACACGACATTTTGACCATTTTAAGAGAATTTTACACTTTTAAACAGCTTCTTTTTACTACAACAAGCTTATATTAATGCTTCTTGTTAATATCTCGTTAAAATGTGACAGAAATCTAGTGACAAAAACGATTAAAATGAGTATTATTTGACCCATATATATAATACAAGAATTTTTATGAAGATTAAAACTATACTCATTGCAGGAGTCCTGCCTATCGCTCTTTTCGCGAAAGACGACGATATGGCCGGAAAAATTGTTCCTCGCTTGGTTGATTCTAAAAACACTGAATTAACCCACTCTATTGAAGATCTTGCCAGCATCGAAACTCAAGATCCTTCCGTTGGAAAATTCGTCATCACCGAAAGCAATTTTTCCAGCAAGAAAATTAAGCCCCCAAAAAAGAACAAGGCAAGCGCACCGGCCAAGGTTTCCAAGGTCGTAACAAATGACTTGGGCACCGAAGAAGGCATCAATAGCGATAGCCTCGATACTGAAGAAGCCGTACGCGAATACGCCGAAGCTGATGCCGACATCAAGGCAACAACGGACTCCGCCTCGACAGGCGCTCCGGAAAAGCTCTTCGTCCTCGACATGACGACTTCGATCATCCCGACGACAAGCCGCCGCGTCGCAGGCCACTATGGTCCGCGCAAGCACCGCATGCATCGCGGAGTTGACCTTGGCCTCTGCCACGGCGAAGACCGCACGATTGTTGCCGCTTTTGCAGGCAAGGTCGTCAAGGTCCGCAACCAGGGCCGCCGCAAGGGTTACGGCCGTTACGTGATTCTCGATCACGGCAATGGACTTACAACGCTTTACGCCCACCTCGAGCGCTGGAAGGTCAAGGTCGGCGACGAACTCCAGGCTGGCGATATAATCGGTATTGGCGGCAACTCGGGTCGCTCGTTCGGTGCACATTTGCATTTTGAAATGCGCTACAACGGAGTTTACATCAATCCCGAAACCGTTTACGATTTTGCCGAAGGCACATTCAGGGATATTTCCATCACGCTCAATACAGACAAGCTCCAAGAAGTCGAAGCCTCTTACCAAAAAGAAATCGGCAAGAGCAGATTCTATAGAGTTCGTCGTGGTGATTGCCTCGGAAAGATCGCTCACAAGTACGGCACTTCAATCGAACAAATCAAGCGCTTGAACAACTTGAAGTCCGAAAAGATCCGTCCGGGTCAAATTCTTCGCTGCTCGTAATTAGCAGTAACTCGAAACAAGAGTTTCTATACTCCATTTAACAGCCCCTGGATTTCGGGGGCTGTTTTTGCATAAAAAAAGCACTTTTAAGGAACAATTAGCCCGATTTTGCCGTTTTTATGATACCAAAACTCATTTTTCTGCTTATTTGGCACCACATTTATTACTTTATTTGCCACATTTTTCACCCGATAACGAGTTTACATGCGACCAAATTCCATATTTTCACCCATTTGGTACCACAATTACAGAGAACAATACGATATTTCAGCCCAAAAGACTTAATTTATCCATAAAAAATGATACCAAAATTCATTTTTAAACGTATTTGGTAACAAAATTTCGAAAAAAGCCTCCTCCACAGCAAACCTAACAGCGATCCGCTTACTGTTTACTGATCTTATCGTATGCTTGAATGAGTTCGCGGTCCATGTCGCGACGATGCGCCGGGGACGCAAACTTGTTGAGCACTTGGCTCTTGTAGATGGTCCAGTTACGCGAGAACGCCATGTGCATCACGGCAGCGATTAAAAGCCCCGGCAGCAAACTATAGCTCCCCGTCATTTCGCAAACCATCACGACACCTGCAATCGGAGCCTTCGCCGCACCCGCAAAAAACGCCGCCATCCCAACCAAGATAAACATTTCCGGCATGCGAATCAAGCCCGGTAACGCAAGTTCACTGATTCCAGCAAACATAGCGCCCACAACGCCTCCGATAAACAGCGACGGTCCAAAGACACCGCCCGAACCGCCCGAGCCTACAGTCAAAGCGGTCGCTAGAATCTTCGCAAGCACAACGCCAAGCAAAAGCAACACGCCCAAGCCCGAATGCGGCACAAGCCCAGCCATCAAATGGTCGATAAATTCAAAACCGCCACCCGAGACTTCGGGATACGCGAGCACCAAAAGCGAAATGAGCGCACCACCCACAGCAGGCTTGAGCCACGCAGGAGCGGCCCACTTGTTGAAGCGGCGTTCCGAAGCATAATAGCAACGCACATACATGTACGAAAACGGAAAACAGAAAATTCCGAGGAGCGCACACGCCAAAAGTTCAACGGCATTCGTAAACGGGAACGCAGACACGCCACCGATAATCGGCGCCGTCCCTACAAACGCAATATAAACCGTAAACGAAACGACAGACGAAACAATTGATGTTGCAAAAGCGTTCGATTCAAAATCTTCGCGGTAGAGCATTTCGACCGACGTGAGCGCCCCCGCCAACGGGGCCTTGAAAATAGCGCCAAGCCCAGCCGCCGTCCCCGCAAGCAAAAATTGCCCGCGCAACATCCGAGGCATCCTGAAAAACTTGCAAATCGTCGATGCAATCCCCGAACCGATCTGCGAGATCGGCCCCTCGTAACCAGCAGAGCCGCCCGTCGAAAGCGTAATGATGCTTGCAA
>CAMZFJ010000134.1 GCA_947306025.1 uncultured Fibrobacter sp. | reverse complement strand
ACCTTGTTCTTAACGGTGTCGAAATCGGCGGTGGTTCTATCCGTATTCACAACCCGGAAGTTCAGGAAAAGGTGTTCCGCTTGCTCGGCCTCTCCGAAGAACAGGTCAAGACAAAGTTCGGCTTCTTCGTCGATGCTTTCAAGTACGGCGCTCCTCCGCACGGTGGCTTGGCCTTCGGTCTCGACCGCGTTGTCGCTACCATGGAAGGTGAAGAATCTATCCGTGACTACATCGCGTTCCCGAAGAACACGAGCGCTTCTAGCCCGATGGACCAGTGCCCGAGCGAAGTGGACCTCCAGCAGTTGCAGGACATCCACATCTCCGTGCAGATGCCTAAGCAAAAGTAAACAGTAGGAAGTGGTTAGTGGTTAGGAAAATTCTACTGCAAACCACTTAATTACAAGCTGTGCTTGCTTTGGTAGTTCCTAGTTACTAGTTTGTAGTTACTAGAACCACAAAAAATTTGAGAGTCGAAGATATTTCGGCTCTCTTTTTTGTACTAGAAAAAGGTGACCTCGCAACAAGTGCGTGGCGACAAATACACGAAAAGAACCATCGGCATCGCTACCGACGGTTCTTTTGTATTTGGAGTGGAGGAGTCTTCTACAAGTTCTGTTTTTGCTGTTTATTTTCTTCGACATTACCGCAGGGTTTTAAATGTCGATAAACAGCGGGATGTCCCGAGATGTTATCAACGGATAGGAAGCGGGAGTATTCCGATACGGCGACGCCGAATATTTCGGATTGTCCCGTGAAAAGGGTATTGATGTATCCCATAAGATTCCCTTATACGTTTAAGTTTTTCAGGTATTCCGTAAGTTCGGTGTTCGCGGAGTAATCCACCGGACACTCGATAATGCTAGGCACATCCTGGCGGAACGCTTCGCGCAATATGCGAGGCAAGTCCTCCGTATGCTCGACACGGTATCCTTTCAAGTGCATGGATTCCGCATACTTCACAAAATCCGGGTTCGTAAAATCGACCGAGAAACTATCTCCGTAACGTTCCTCTTGTTTCCACCGAATAAGGCCATAGCCTCCGTCAGTAAAGATAAGCGTCACAAACGGGATGTGTTCGCGGAATGCGGTTTCCAATTCCTGGCTATTCATCATAAAGCCGCCATCACCGGTAACCGCCAAGACTTTCTTTTTCGGATTCAAGAGTTTAGCGGCAATGGCTCCGGGCACCGCAATTCCCATGGTTGCAAAGCCGTTAGAGATGATGCAAGTGTTCGGATGATAGCAATTGTATTGCCTTGCAATCCACATTTTATGGGCCCCCACGTCCGAAATCAAGATGTCGTCTTCGTCCATCACAAGTCGAATGTCATGGAGCACTTTCTGCGGTGTAGGCGGGAATGTCGTATCGTGATCATAGCGCGAATGGTCTGCAATCATCATTTCGCGGATTTGCAAAGCCCATTCCGGTTCCCACGTGTTCGGGCAAACGCTGCCGAGCGCATCCAAGGATGCCGAAATATCGCCAATGATTTCTTCTTCGGGTTGATAGAATTTGTTCACATGGTTCGGCGTTTCGTCGATGTGAATTATTCTCTTATCTCCTTTAGGGTTCCATTTTGCCGGCGCATATTCCACAACGTCATAACCCACGGCAATCACAAGGTCCGCCTTTTCCATAACGATGTTCGGAAAATCCCTTTGCGGCATGCCAATGCAACCCATGAAGTACTTGCTTTCGCTTGAGACCACGCCCTTTGCCATCATGGTGCACACGACAGGAATCTTCGACGAATAGGCAAATGCGCTCAAAGCCTCGGACGCATTGTTTCGCACTGCAGAATGCCCCACAAGAATCACGGGATTCTTGGCAGACGCAAAGACTCCACCGGCGGCAAGAATTGCATCGGTACTGGCGTACACGGTATTTTCGCGATGATGCTTTAACGGCGTTTGGGCTACCTCGCCCTCGACTTCCATTGCGGCAATGTTGCAAGGCAAGTCAATGTGGCATGCCCCCGGCTTTTCCATTTCGGCATACTTGAACGCGATGCGCACAATTTCGTTCACCGTATCCGGGCGAACGACTTGTTTACTGCGCTTGGTAATCGGCGTAAACATTTTTACCAAATCCAAATATTGGTGGCTCGTCAAATGCATACGCTCCGTGCCCACCTGGCCTGTAAGGGCTATAAGCGGCGCACCATCGGAGTTCGCATCGGCAACGCCTGTCACAAGGTTTGTTGCGCCCGGCCCGAGCGTCGAAAGGCAAACGCCGGCCTTCCCTGTTAAACGGCCATAGACATCGGCCATGAAAGCCGCGCCCTGCTCGTGACGGACAGTAATGAACTTGATAGACGATTTTTTAATCGCTTCCATCAGTTCCAAGGTTTCTTCGCCGGGGATTCCATAAATGTACTTGACGCCCTCACTTTCGAGGGACTTGATTAAAACTTCAGCAGTGTTCATAATAGATGGTTAAAAATGTTTGCGTTGTTTTTTTTCGAGAACCTATTAGCGATAATCGTGCCAAAAAATCAAATTATGGAAAAGCGCCCACTTTTTTATGAAATTTTAAGGGTCTTATTGGGGAAATTCGCCGAATTACAACGAAAAACGCCTTTCAAAAAGCCCCATTATTACATTCAAGAATTGTAAAACAAACAGAATTTGTAATAAAAACACGCTAAAACTACGTATAAATGGGTTGGCACATTTTTTGCGATTTACAAGAATATGAAATACGTAGAGACTGAAGACACTTTTATAAAATCTATTTCGGCATTGTCGAAGGTGGAATTTGAGCACCGCTGCAGGCGTTTACACAACGTTTTGGACGAAAACGATCTTTCGTCGAGCATGAGCGGTAGCCACAAAAGCACCGACCCTATTCCTTTGGTGATTTCGAGCGATGAATGGAAAACGCTAGAAGCGGGTGTAGCGCAAAGAGCACGACTTTTTAACGCGTTGGCAAAAGACATTTATGGAGAACAAAGCCTTTGGAAAAAGGGCAAGTTGCCCGCCGCGCTGTTGTTTGCAAACCCCGACTTTTTACAGGTCGTTTGGAAGGTTCAACCGCCCGGAGGAATTTTCGTGAATTTAACGGCTACAGACGTCGTTCGTCTGAAAGACGGATCGTTTGTTGCGGTGGAAGACCATTTGCAAGTGCCCGAAGGTTTGGGCCGTGCACTCGAAAACCGCATTGGCGTAAGCCGCGCATTCCCGGAACTTTTCCGCAGCATGCGCACGGAACGTTTGGCAGTCTTTTTCAAGAAATTGATGGACGGTCTTAACGAAATGCACAAGGACATTCACACACAAGGAGAACCAGACAAAGTTGTGCTACTCGCTTCGGGCCCAGACAATCCGCGACGCGCCGAAGATGCCGTGATTGCGCGCTACTTGGGAATTCCGCTTGTTGAAAACGACGACCTCGCCGTTCGCAATTTGCAGGTGTACATGAAGACGCTCATGGGACTCAAGAAGATCGGGACGATTTTCCGCAGGGTTGAAGACGGAATGTGCGACCCGCTGGAGCTTCGCGTCGATAGCGGCGAAGGCGCTGTGGGCTTAATCAGCACGGTCCGTGCAGGCAATGTCGCGATTGCAAATTTCTTGGGAACAGGCGTTCTGGAATCCCCCATGTTCAAGCCGTTCTTGCCAGAGATTTGCCGCGAGTTGCTTGGCGAAGAGCTGTTGTTGCGCGATGTGGAAACGGTTTGGCTCGGGAACGAAGAAGATGCAAAACGCGTTTTGGCAGAATCGGAAAAATGGATTTTCAAGAAAGCTTTCCACAATGCAGAGAGTACCAAAACAACAGAATCGAAATCCTATTCTTCGATGACGTCAACAGCGCAGCTTGCCCTGATGCAGACCATAGAAGAAGCGCCGGAACAATGGATTGCAGAAAAGGCAATGGATGTCGCAACCGTTTACGCCTACCGCGATTCTTCGCCGACAAGTCGAGGTGACATTAGGCAAAGCAACAGCGGAAAAGCGAATAGCCTAGAGTTCACGCAAGCCGTTTCGCTAATGCGGTTCTTCGCCGTGAACACGAAAACCGAAACGGCAGTCATGCCCGGCGGACTTGGAATTATGGGCAAAGGGCTTGGCGAAAAGGACATCTGGGTGCTTTCGGAAAGCCCTGTGCCAAACTTTTCGCTACTCGCTCCGGCAGGCCAAGCGATTACGCCTTCGAGAGCGAGCGGAAACTTGCCGAGCCGAGCGGCCGAGAACTTGTTCCGATTGGGGCGCGACCTTTCGGCATCGAACATGATGGCGCGTATCGCTAGAGGCATTGCAGTCAGGCTTTCGGACGAATCGTGGATGGACATGCCGGAACTGCCGTGGATCTTGAAAGCGGGACTCTCGGACGAATCGCAGTCGAGACTCGCGCAAGACCCAGAAAATGCGCTCCGTTACTTTGTCTTGCGCAAAGACAACAAGGACGGGATGCAATGCGTGCTGACAGAGATTCGCGATTTGGGAATGCAGTTGCGCGACCGCATTTCGGAGGATTTATGGCTTTACCTGAACGGCTTTGGCATTGCCGAGATGCCCGCAGGGCCAGGTGCGGCGGCACTGTTGCCGTACTTGAAATCAGTTCTTTCGGACAGTGCCGCGGTGGCCGGACTTGCTGCAGACTCCATGACGCGCGGCCACGAATGGCGCTTCTTGGAACTCGGTCGAGAAATTGAAAGCGCCATCCGCACCTTGCAACTCATCAAGAGTCTACTTTCTACGGCTCCCACCGATGAAATGACGAACTTGCGATTGTTGCAGGCCGTGCTCGAAATTGGCGACGGACTCATGACTTACCACCGCCGCTATGGAGGCCGTTTGCAGGTGGTGCCGGTAATCGACTTGCTGCTCTCTGACGAATCGAACCCGCGAAGCGTCGCCTACCAAGTAGCAAAACTGCGGAAAGCGTCAAAGCATTTGCCCGGCAACAACCAAAGCGAAGCGACCTTCTCGCCACTGGACCGCGAACTGATGCGAGTGCTTGCCGAACTCCGCTTGGCAAACATTGAACTACTAGCAGAAACAGAAAACAACAATAGGGAGAACCTCATAAAACTACTTGATGTACAGATAAGCTCTATCGAACGGATTGCCGAAATCGTCACTAGGCTCTACTTAAGCCACGCTCCACGCACAGGCGTTCTTCACGCCACAACCACAAAAATGTCGGAGGTTTAAAGTGCCTATTTACCAAATCGATCACGAAACGGTTTACGATTACCATCTTCCCGTTCTTTTCAGCAACCATTTGGCGCACATGCTCCCGCGAAGCGTCAGCCGACAGAAATGGATTAGCCACAGCATCGAAGTGGAACCGAATCCAACGATTCAGCAAGAGCGACTCGACATTTACGGGAACAAGGTTTTGGCGTTCAGCATCGAGCAGGAACACAAGCACTTCCGATTCAAGACAACCGGGATTGTAGACGTGCAAGCCGAAGAGCCGCCCAACCCGAGCGATACCATGCCTTGGGAACAGGTGGCGAAACTTTTGGAGCGCCCGACAAGCGAAGAAACGCTGGACGCCGCGATGTACGCTTACGCCTCCCCTTTCGCAAAGTTCGAGGAATCCGTCCGTAATTACGCGCTCGAAAGTTTTGAGCCGAACCGCCCGATTTTCGATGCCGCTTATGAGTTGATGACTCGAATCTACACGGATTGCAAGTACACGCCGGGCGCTACGAGAATCGGAGCGCAGCCGCAAGAAATATTGCGTGGGAGAAAAGGAGTTTGTCAGGATTTTGCGCACTTGATGATTGGATGCCTGCGGTCGCTGCACCTCCCCTGCCGTTACGTGAGTGGATACTTGCACACGCACCCGTACGAAGGACAGCCCAAGCTCGTCGGCGCCGATGCGACGCACGCTTGGGTGAGCACTTTCGTTCCTGACCACGGTTGGGTGGAACTCGACCCGACGAACAACGTACTCGGTGGCGACGAGCATATCGTGCTCGCTTGGGGTAGAGATTTTGGCGACGTTAGCCCGCTAAAAGGAGTCATCACC
>CAMZFJ010000133.1 GCA_947306025.1 uncultured Fibrobacter sp. | reverse complement strand
GAAGACGAAGCCCGCATCAAGGATTCCTTGTTGCAAGTCGAAGTACGCAACTTGCAGCGCGAAGTTGAAACGCTCACCCGTATCCGTATGCAAAAAGCGGATTCCCTCGAAAAACTCGATGCCAAGCATTGGAGCAACCGTTATGCAGAATCGCAGTTGACGGAAGAACACCAAAACGAAACGCGCGAACTCGATGGCCGCTATTCCAAGCTTTCGACGGATCTTGGCCGCATCACTGAAGAAGCGATGTCGAGCAAGAACGTTATCGAAGAAGCCGAAGAAAAATCCAAGAGCGAAGAAATTGCTTTTGATGCGCTGAATACGCAAATTAAACTTTCGATTGAAAAAACGCTTGGCGATGTCGCTGGTGATTATCCGGTCGGAATGAATGCGCGCCTTTTGCGCCTGAAGCAGGCAAATATAGAAGCCGACAAGAAAACGCCGAATACAATTGCAGCGGTGCAAGGATTCATGGACGATTTGCTGAAACGCCACGAAGTCACTTACACGCAATTCTACGGCAATGAAGTTTCGCAAGTGGGTTCTCGCCCGGATGTGAATGTGAAACGCTTGCGCTTGGGAACGGTATTCTTGGGCGAAATCGCAAATGACAATGGCGATGTGCAAGCTTTGATGCGCTCGGGTGCTTTGCAAGGAAAGATCTTCGAATGGAATGCAAAACTCCCGACTGAAATTTCGCAGAATGTCAAGCAGGCAGTGACGCAAGCTGGCTCTGCTCCGGCGGCAAATGGCGTTGTTTCGATTCCCCTGGATGTGCTGCAGAATAAGGCTATCAAGAATTCCATTTCCGATGTCAAGGAACTGACTTGGACCGAACAATTCAAGGCATTCTTCAAAAAAGGTGGCATCGTGATGTACCCGCTTATGTTTGTTGCAATCATCGCCTTGCTCTTGTTCCTTGAACGTTTTGTGATGCTTTCTTATCGTGGCAGAATCGGTCGCCGATTCTCCAAGCAAATGAATGAACTTGTCGTAGAAAAGAAGTTCGAAGATGCTGCTAATCTTTGCCTTCAAAAAGAAACGAGCCTTTCGAGAGTGCTGTTTGCTGTGCTCAACAAGGCTAAGGATTCGCGCGAAAATGCAGAACGCTCTTTGAACGAAGCGCTTCTCCGTGAACAGCCGAAATTGGAACGCCGCATGGGCTTGTTAGCCGCCATGGGAACGATCGCTCCGCTTTTGGGCTTGCTTGGTACGGTGACGGGTATTATCACGCTCTTTACCGTGATTACCGAAGTCGGAACGAATGATGCTCGCGTGCTTGCTGGTGGTATTTCCGAAGCGCTTGTCACGACGGAAATGGGCCTTGTCATTGCAATCCCTGTGATGATTTTGCACGGCCTCTTGAGTGAAAAAATCGAGAAGATCACTAGCGAACTCTATGTACAAAGTACCTGGCTTTTGAATCAAGTCTTCGGGAAGGAAAGTAAGTAAAATACGTCATTGCGAGCCATAGGCGAAGCAATCTTATCTGAATGATTTATGACTGATTTTCATTACATATTCATAGAATCCTTGCGGAACACTTACGAAGCGGGTGGGGTGGTGATGCTCCCCATTCTCTTGGCGGGTGTCGTTGGGTTCTACTTCCTTTTTGCGAGCTGGTTACGCATCGGTGGCGATTTTTTCAGACAAGATATTGCCAAAGTTGTAAAGCGATTGCAAAAAGATTTGTCCGGGAAAGTTTCTGCGTCTGGAAATGTTTCTGGCCGCGAATCTTCTGAACAGCGCGAAACGATTGCGCTGACGAGACTTCGCAAACGCGGTGGATTCCTTTCACGAGAGCTTTCGTATGCGCTAGAAATTGCGCAAAAGGATTTGCAAAGTTTTCGCGACTACATGCAAGTCCGTATGATGAAAAGCGTGCGCTACATGGAACAAGGGAACCACATTGTTGCTGTGATGGCTTCGGCTGCTCCGCTGTTGGGCTTGCTTGGAACGGTGACGGGAATGGTTTCGACTTTTGAAGTGATTACGCTATACGGTAACCAGAATCCCGTGCTGATGGCGGATGGAATTTCGGAAGCGCTAATTTCGACGCAGAGTGGGCTGTTGATTGCGTTCCCGCTTACGCTCTTGAAACAGCGTCTGGACGAACGCATCGAAATTTTGACACATGAAATGGAACTTGGCGCCACTGTGATTGATAATTATTTTGTGTCTAAAGGTGAAACGGAGAAAATTAGCACGTCATTGCAAACTGAAGGTCGCGACTTAACGTAGCTACGTCATTGCGAGCGTAGCGAAGCTATCTAAGGAATTTTTATGGACTTTAATTTACCGAGAAGAAAACAAAAAGATATGGGCATCGAGATGGGCCCGCTCATGGACATCGTGTTCATCCTCCTCATCTTTTTTGTGGTGACGTCGTCATTCACTCGCGAAACGGGCGTGGATGTGACAAAGCCGCAGGCGCAATCGGCAAGCCAACTTGAAAAGGAAAACTTGCTCATCGCCATCACTCGCGAAGGAACGATTCACATGAACGAACGTCAGGTGGATTTGGCGAGCTTGCAAGACATCTTGAAGCAATCGCTCGCGAAAGCGCCCGACCGCGAAGCCGTCGTGATTGCCGATAAAGAAGCTGAAACCGGCGTGCTCGTTCAAGTGATTGACATGTGCAATCTAGCGGGGGTAAAGAAAGTCTCCATCGCCGCCCAAGCAGAGTGAGAATAGACGAAAGAACGCTCGCAAGCGAGCTATAGACGAGAGACGAAAGAAGATGATGTGTCATCCTGGAGCGTGGTTCGACAAGCTCACCAACCTTGTTAAAATCCCTGCCTGTACTGAGCAAGGTCGAAGTAAGCATGCCGAAGGTACTTTCTTACGTCATTCTGAGGCCCGTAGGGACGAAGAATCCAGTTAAGTCTTGTATTTGAGTGAATAATGCAAAAGTTTATAAAAAAGTTTTTAAAGCGTTTTACGATTCTCCTTGCGGCAATACTCGCAAGTGTGATTCTCGTTTTTTCCGTGACGATGGCGAACTTGTTCCTGAACGGCAAAGTCTTTCACGAACGCAAATTCGTCAAGACCGAAGTCTCCGTGAAGAAAATCGAAGAAGTCGAAAAGAAAGTCGAGAAAAAGCACACGGCCCGTAAACCGAACCGTCAAAAGTCGAATTCGCGTTCTCCCAAGGCGGGCCCGCGTTTTGCGATGAATCTTGGCGTTGCTTCGGGAACCGCAGGTGCTGCGATTAGCGATGAACTTGTGGCTGATTTCCGTGGCGGTGCGATGTCTACTGGAAAGGGCGATGTCGATAAAAAGCCGGAAAGCCGCTCGATGGCGAATTTCCAGGTGCCGCCGCAAATCCGCGACCGTGAAATTGATGCAATGCTTCGCTTGAGTTTTTGCGTCGATGTGGGTGGCCGCGCTTACGACATCAAGGTGATTGAAGAATCTCCGGTGGGTTCGGGACTTGCGCAAGCAGGGAAGGATGCTATCGCTCGCATGACGTTTGCCCCCGCCGAAAAAGACGGCAAGGCGGTCGCCTTCTGCGGCATGGAACAACCCTTTGAAGTGAAATTTAGGGACTAAGAGGTGCGAGGTATGAGGTCGCAACCTTCGGTTGCTTTGAGGTATGAGTATTGCGCCATCCTGAGCAAAGTCGGGGATCCTGTAAGAGGAACGTCATTGCGAGGAGCAACGCGACGAAGCAATCTATAATGGTATTGGTATGAAATTTGCAAATTTGAAAAAACTTTTTGTCATCTTTTTACTTGCTTCCGTTTCTTTCGCGGCGCAGTCCTCCTTTGACTTGATGGAACGTGCGAACGCTCTCTATCGCGATGGAAAGTTCAAGCAGGCAATTATGCTGTACCATAAAGCGCAAGACCGCGGTGCCGATCCAGTTGCCGTGAGTTTCAATGTCGCGAACAGCTATTATCAAATGGGAAAATTCCCGGAAGCCGCAGCCGCTTACCGAAAGGCCGTGGACTTTTCTGAAGGTTCCTTTGCACCGGCGCTGTTCAACATGGCGAGCGTCTATTTCCGCCTCAAGCAATATCCTGAATGCATTGCCGTTTATCATCGTGCGTTAAAACTCGACCCGAACAACATTTCTGGCTGGCTCTATCTAGGCGAAGCCTACACCAAGACGGGTGATAAAGTCGGTGCGTTGCGTGCCATCGAAAACGCTTACGGCCTCGACAAAAATGACGTTAGCATTGTCTACCAGCTTTCCGAAGCGAATATCGCGCTGAACGATTTTGACCGCGCTGTTGCTGTGATTCGCGAAGGCTACACGCTCCATCCCGAAGAAACAGATTTCTTGGTTTACTTGGGTGATGTTCATCGCTTGAACAAGAATTATGACGAAAGTGCAAATGCCTACCGTGAAGCGCTCAGCATCAAAAATGACGATGTGCAGATTATGTATAAGCTTGCCGATGTCCTCGCCGAAGACAAAAAGCCGTATGTTGCGATGGAAATCTTGAATAGCGTTCTGCAAATCAAGCCCGATTTTTCGGACGCTGCGATTTTCCTCGGGAACCTCGCTTACGATTCCAAATTCTACGACCGCGCGGAATCCGCTTATGAACTGGCCGCTAAGAACGGAAACGTCGAAGCTGTCTTTGGCTTCAAGAATATGGCCTACGACGCCCATGCGCAAAAACGCGATGAAGAAGCCGTTCGCCTGCTGAAACTCGCGCTCAAATATTACCCGAACGACGCTACCGTCCAAGCCGATTTAGCTGAAATGGAATTTGCAAATTAATATTTGGTCATCTCCGATATTCTTTTTTATATTTTATTCTCAAAACGGATGAAATAGCGTTTGGAATAAAGGAGTGACGAATGAGAAAAATGCAATTTGCAGCGTGTCATCCTGAGCGAAGAACCGTTGGTTCGAAGTCGAAGGATCTCTTATGGATTTTTGCGCTTGCTCTTACCATAGCCCTCGTTGCCTGTGGCGATGATAGTGGTACTTCTGCAAATAACGACAAGGACACTGAGCTTGCCGAAGTGTCTAGCAGCAGTAAGGCTGTTTCTTCATCGTCTGTTAAGGCGTCTTCGTCGTCTGCAAAGGTCTCCTCCTCTTCTTCCGTCATCCTGAGCAGCAGCGAAGGATCCAGTAGCAGTAAGCAATCCTCTTCTAGTAGAAAAGTAGAATCCAGTTCTAGTTCGCTTCGACTGAGCTCAGCGAACTTGTCTTCATCTAGTCAAAAGACTACCTCGTCGTCTTCTGTCGCACCTGCATCGAGTTCGAGTAAAAAGGTTGAATCCTCCAGTAGCGAGTATGTTCCGTATGACCATTTTAAATGTCTTGCGGATAATTGGAATCTTAGGGATACAATCTACAAACAGTTTACCGACCCGCGTAATGGCCGTAGTTATTACTACTATACCGCAGTTTCTTCAAAAACAGGAAGAAAAGTGACCATTATGGCTGAAAATCTGAATATCGGTGAAATGGTTCTTGGTGAAAATGACCAAAATGACGATACGAAGATTGAACGCTATTGCTACAATAACGATACCACGAATTGTGACAAGTATGGTGGTTTGTACCAGTGGGCTGAGATGATGCAGTTGCCTAGCCGTTGCAATACAGAAAGTTGTTCTGATTGGATTGAACGCGATCATCAGGGAATTTGCCCCGATGGTTGGCGCTTGTTTACTTGGGATGATTACGAGATAATTAGAGATTATAATGACAAATATGGTGATGGAATAGTAGGCTTGCGTTCGCAATGTTTCCAAGGTAACAATGCTAGTGGTTTTTCCTTAATCGGTGCTGGTCTGAGAAACGTAGATGGCGAATTTGAAAAAATAGATGGATTTGCTGCGTGGTTCCGCCCAGAAGAATATGAAGAAGATAAGGAAATCCGTGCTCATCATGGTTTAATCTCTGCTTTAAATGAAAATCCTGTTTCTAAAAATCATCGAGAATTGAAGGCTAACGGCTTCTCGGTTAGATGTACGAAAATAGAATAGAGCCCTTATAAATATAAGGCGGATTGTATCCGCCT
>CAMZFJ010000132.1 GCA_947306025.1 uncultured Fibrobacter sp. | reverse complement strand
ACCTCACCGAATGGATTCTGTGGTTTCTGCAAATGATGCGCCAAGCCATCAAGGACAGCGAACAACTCTTCGCCGCCGAAATCAACAACATCCAGTTCCGCAACGCCCACGCAAGTACCACCTTCAGCGAACGCGAACAACAGCTCATCGACGAAATCCTAGCCGGAAGAATCGCCCAACCCTTCACCGCCAAAGAAGCCGCCGCATTCTTCAACGCCAGCCACGACACCGCCCTCCGCGAAATCCAAAGCCTTATGGACAAAGGAATTTTGCAAACGAACAACAAAGGCGGCAGAAGCAAACGGTATAGACTGAAGGATGAAAGGGAAGAAGGGTAAGGCAAGGCGAGGAATACCTAATAAAAGCTTCGCCATAAATCGACCGTTGACAAATGCCAACGGGAACATCTCATTCAAATAATGCACATTACCTTTGACCTTGGAATAAAAGTTTTAGATTATCCCATGTCCAAAAATATATTTTATCCGTAGCCAAAGCATGCCCCGGCTTCTTACAGACCTTATCATGCCTTCCCTTCAGAAGGAAATAAGGCACTCTTTCCTCCTGAGCAATGGTTAGCTCTGCAGTAACCCCAGTCGCCGTGTCAGTATGTTCCCCACAAAGTACAACTACGACATCGCATCCTTTAATTCTACGACGCGCATTTTCTTTCCACTTGAAATCTATAGTTTCTTTTATGGACATATCCATAATTTCAAATGGACTGTCTGGGTTTCGAGCCTGTCCAACAAGGCATTCCTTTATTTCCTTGTCATGATCATAATCAAAACTAATAAACGTTCTCTTTTTCATCATGAAAAACTCCTTTTTAGGTGAACGTTGTAATTAACAATGAAGTTCCCCACGTCCACCCCCAAGAAACTCCATAAATTCAATGTTTTATCGCCCCATTCTCAATCGACGTTTCAAATCGGAATAGAACCCTTCGGTTGTCGGGAAGGAATCCATATGGAACACACCACTATAACAACGAGACTCATTGACCATTTCATTTTCCTTTCATACAGCATGCGTTCCTCAACATAAAATTTGAGTTGCTCTAAATATTTGATTCGAGGCCAAAAATCAAGATACTCAGGCAACGCCACATTTTGAGCAAGATAAGTTACTGTGGGTAAATCTTTATGAGCTGCCATACCTATTTCAAATGGGACCCACCCTGACTGATATGTTTTTGACGACATTACCACCAACAAATCTGTGCACCGGTTCATTTCCGCTTTCAAATGAGCAGTCAATGCAGCCCCATTACCAGTCAAGGTTTTGTCAAGAACATCAAGATATGCGTCAACACGGAACTCCTTGAGACATCTTTGTACCTGCCCCGCAATATCCGAATCATCTTGGTAATGCGAGATGAATACTTTCAAATTGTTTTCGCCAACACTCATCATACATACCCCTTCTTTACCAAATTCCAATAATGCTTGCCCAAAGCCGTCAGTCTACAACTTTTACAGTCTATCGCCGCAAAATACATATGATTGCGATCTTCGGGTTCACCAAAAGGAACGACAAGATTCACGCGATTAAAGTGTTGAAGCACCTTGAATTTAGCCATGTTTTCAATTTTTGGACAATCCGACTCAGGCTCATATGAAGGGTCCAATGGATAATCATAATTAGGATCCGGGAAAAGCGATGTCAATTGGCGTAGTTCTTCCATTTTCAATGGAGACTTCGCTCTGCGCAAAGACACAAAATTCTTAACATTCGTCTTGAATACAGGTCGCTGTTCCCAAGGACCTAAAGTCTGATCGATCAGCGCATACGCACTACCTGGAGTAACATCACCAACAAGATTTGCGGCAGCTCCATTCAAAGCATCAATCAAAAGACTAGTATACACTCCACAACCACATTTTTCGGAAGCATACTGTTCCGCAGTTGATCCAGCAAGAATCGTAACACCTTCATTTAGCATAGCAGAATTTGGCAAATTAGCAACATTACCCATTACACCTGCATGACAACAATCCAGTATTATAACACGGCTTTTCGCTTTTGATTTATTAGCAAGAGTCAGCACATCGTCCATAGACAAGCCTTCATCACCTGAATCAACTTCAGATGTCACCAGATAACCACCGGTTGAATTAACAAAACCATGAGAGGCGACATAAAGTAACGCAACCTCAGAATCTCCGTTAAACAGATCTTCCACAGAATCCTTCAATTGACGTCGCGTTATTTTAGTTTTTTCATCACTCGCCAACATTGACTTTACTACAAAATTCACGGAGCCATCCTCATTACGTTCCAAAACAGACTGCATGCGTTCAGCATCATTAACGCACCCGTGTAAAAGACCCACCACATCATAGTAGTTTATACCAACAACCAAAGCTTTACGATTGCAATTCACAATTCCTCCTTGTTTAAGTATTTTGGTTGACAAAGAAACCTATTCACTTAGGCAACGCAGACAAAGCAATTTCCGTGCCAACAAACAAAAGGACCGAAATTACAGGTTTTCGACACCCAAAGCAGGGATGTTCGCCCTCGCAGCGTTTCAACACTGAACAAAAAAGCAAATATCGTTTAATTTTGAAACTTTTTCTCATTTTACACAACAAATCATTGCATTTAGAGCAAAAATAATGTAAATTTTGAGAAAATCTCTCAAAATTCAAGGACACAGAATTATGCTTTTGTCGTTTACAGTAGGAAATTTTCGCTCGTTCAAAGAAAACAAGACCTTCTCCATGAAGGCCGCATCTATTCAAGAGCTAAAAGATTTCGTTCGCAAAGATTGCGATATCGACATTCTGCCTGTCACAGCCATTTACGGAGCCAACTCCAGCGGTAAAAGCAACCTTCTTATAGCAATGATGGCGATGAGAAGCATTCTGTTATCTTCGTTCAAAACGAATCCCACAGAAGACCTCGACACCGACATTTTTAAACTAGACGAAGCATATTCTCAAAAGCCCACTCATTTTGAAGTTGTATGCACTATAGATTCAAAAATATTTCGCTACGGTTTCGAATATAACGCAAAAAGAATAACGAAAGAATGGCTTTTCGACGCAACCAAAGGCAAAGAAAAATTGCTTTTTACCCGCAATGAAAACGGAATAGGAGTAGATGAAAAATTCGCGGAAGGTAAAGGCAAAGAGGAAATGACCACAGAAAATAAGCTTTTCCTTTCTTTGGTTGCAAACCTAAACGGGAAAATATCTTATTCCGTCATGAACTGGTTTCAACACTTCAGTATTATTTCTGGAATAAACGATGAAGATTTCAAATTATTCTCCATCGATTACCTCACAAAAGACTCGCCCGAAGCAACCAAGGCGAAAAGCTTCTTAAGAAGTATGGATTTAGGATTTTCAAGTTTGAAGAAGATTGAATTAAATTTTGAAGACACTCTTCCCCCTGATTTTCCTGAAGATTTAAGAAAAGATCTATTGAAGAAATATCCTAATTCAAAAACGCCTTTCTTAAAATCCGGGCACATAGTTCATTTAAATGACGGAACCTCTACAGAACAGTTTTTTTCTGTAGAAGAGATGGAATCAGAAGGAACAAAAAAAATACTCAACATGTCCGGTCCCATCATGGACACTTTAGCAAATGGCCACACGCTCGTTATTGACGAACTCGATGCCAAACTACACCCTTTATTAACAAGAAAAATCATTGAAACGTTCAATTCTCCAGAAACAAACCCAAATAAAGCACAACTGATTTTTGCAACACACGATACAAACTTGTTAAGCAATAAAATATTACGACGCGATCAGATTTGGTTCGCAGAAAAAGACAGAAATGACGAATCAACAGACATTTATCCGCTGAGCGACATTAGAGAACAAAATGGCGACAAAATCCGCAACGATCGCATTTACGAGAAAGATTATATAAATGGAAAATATGGTGCAATCCCCTTCTTAAGGAGTTAAGATGAGAAAACTCTCATTAGAAGAAATTGTCCAAGAAGAAAAGCTGCATGTTCAACGAATCGAGCAGGAATTGCTAACAAAAGAACGATTCGTAAAACTCACATTTCTGATTGCAACCGAAGGCATTCAAACTGAACCGAATTATTTCAAAGCACTAAAAACGGAACTTGAAAAATCAAACCGTTTTAATATTAAAATTTCTATTGAGGGCAAGGGCAAATCAACGACCGCACTTGTCGGCAAAGTTCATCGTCAAATAAAATACAACAACCAAGAATTCGATCGCGTTTGGGTTGTATTTGACAAAGATTCTTTCCCTGATTTTGACGACGCAATTCAATTAGCCGCAGAATATAAAATCAGCTGTGCCTGGTCAAACGAAAGTTTTGAACTTTGGCTTCTGCTTCATTTCAAAGACGTTTCTGAACATACGAATCGCAAAAACCTCTGCGATTCGCTAGAAGCCGCCATCCGCAACGAACTGCACAAAAACAACCCAAATGCCCTTTACGACTATTCTAAAGGCGATGCACAAATCTATGAACACGTAACAAAACTCGGAAGTGAAACAGATGCATTCGCAAGAACCAAAAAACTTAAAAACAACTTCAATGAATCGAATGTTGCCCCAAGCGCACAAAACCCATGTACGCATGTAGACGAGCTCGTTTTTGAATTGAGACATCCTGAACTGACAGCAGAAAAGATAAGAGAAGAAGAAAAGGCGGAAGCAAACGGTATAGATTAAAGGATGAGCGAGAGGAAGGGTAAGTTTTTATGCAATTTTAGAGACCATTTAGCCCCCAAATAAGAAAAAGAACCTCGCTGGGTGCGCATTGTTAGGAGCTTGTCCGGCACTTGTCGGGTAACAGTTCGGGGTCTTGTTCCCAAATGCACGGGAATGTAGATTACAGGCATGAAGTATTTCTTTATAAGTGACTTACATGTCGATTTCTATGCGCCCTGTCCCACAATGTTTCAACTTTACGCAAGTATTTTGAACTATTCTTCGAACGGAACTTCTTGCCGGCAGACGTTTGCTGTATCGCCGGCGACATCGCAAACGACTATTTCACCTACGTAGAATTCCTGAAGTTCATTGCGGAAAAATACAACTGCGTTTACGTATGCCTTGGAAATCATGATATCATCATGGAGCTAGACGGACGATTCGGAGTTGACCGCGAATTTAAAACCTCTGAAGAAAAAATTGCCTACTTCATTACAGAAGCAGATAAAATTCAGAATGTCATGTTGCTCGAGAATCGAATTGCAAACGGCATCGCCGGTTGCATGGGAATGTGCGATTTCAAGTACATGCATTCACCCGAAGCATCAGAAATCACGAATAAGATGTTATGGGCAACGCGATGGTTCGATGGCAGGCATTGGAACTACATGAAAAATGACAGCGGACGACTTTGGAAACACTACGACAGTGTTTTTCGAGCGCTCTCCCTAAAACAACCCAAAATCATGATGTCGCACTTTTTGCCGCTAGAATTCGAAATGCCACAACGCTACCGAAACGATCCCTGTTCAAACTTTTTCTATTTCCATGGAGCACCCTACCTAGAAAACCTAGATGATGGAAGCATTTGGCAAGCGGGCCACACGCACACCGCAATGAAACGTGAGTTCACCGATGCAAAGGGCAAACGCCACTTGCTCCTATGCAATCCCGTTGGATACCCTGATGAAAATCCCTATGCGGAATATGGATTGAGGCGGGAAGAATTTGTGGTGGAAGTGGAGTGAAATTCCATTACAAAAGAAGCCATTGAAATATCAAATTACAACCTTCCCACAATCTTAGCTGCAAATTCATCGCGTGGTTCAAAATAGGCGTTTTCGCGGATTGTACGATAATTATTGTATAAATCAGCCAAATCTATTCGCAAGGAATCATTTGTATATTGCTTTTCATAGGCACTGCGCTTAGCCATGGTCCAAAGTTTTACAACAACTTGATTCAGATAAGGTTGTCTCTGAACCATTGCATAATTTTCCATACGTTGAATAGCAGAAAGCAAAGCGACATTTGGCACAGGACTAAAAATGG
>CAMZFJ010000131.1 GCA_947306025.1 uncultured Fibrobacter sp. | reverse complement strand
CGGTGACGGGCGACTTCTGGGCCGAAGATCCGGCTTGCTATTTGACGGATGAAGAAATTGGGCTGTAACGCCCCTTGCGATGTGCCGCAAATGCTGAGTCAAAAACTTCTCGCGATTATTCAAGACGGCTTTCCGTTGGCGGAACGTCCGTACGCTGTCCTTGCGGAAAAAATCGGCTCGGATGAAACCACGGTTTTCGATGCCGTTGAGAAAATGCGCGCTTCTGGTGTGATTCGCCGTATCGGTGGCGTGTACGATTCCAAGAGGCTCGGGTTTATTTCGAGACTTTGTGCGGGAAAGGTCCCTGCGTCAACGCTTGATTTTTCAGCGGAACCGCATGCGCAAACTCCGATGGAAAAGTTTGCCGCTGTCGTGATGGACGAACCTGCGATTACGCACAATTATATTCGCAGTCACGAATACAATGTTTGGTTTACGGTCATCGCCGAGAACGAATCTGAAATTTTGAAGATTGTAGATAAACTTTGTGCTGCAACGGATTTGCACGATGTGCATGTTCTTACTGCAACGAAAAAGTTTAAAATCAATACGGTGATGAAAGGCGCTAGCGCGTCAGTAGACAGTAGACCGTTGGCAGTAGGCAGGGATGGAGACGAGAGAGGGACGGAACGTCATTCTGACAACCGTAGGTTGGAAGAATCCAGTGAATTCAGGAAGACTGCGGTCGATCTCTCCGAATCTGACAAAAGCCGCATTCGCACATCTTGCGAAGACATTCCGCATTCGCTTACTCCGTTTAAGGATTGGAACGTTTCGTGCGATGAACTGCGCGAAGACCTTGCTTCAAAAAGAATGCGCCGTTTTGGAGCAATTCTCCGTCATCAGAATGCTGGCTTTGCGTTTAATGCGATGGTGTGCTTTAGAATAGTAGACAGTAGGAAGTCGGAAGTAGGAAGGGGTAGTAACGTCATCCTGAGTGGCGAAGCTACGAAGGATCCTGTAAAGTCTTGTGATTTGATTGCGCAAGCGGGCTCGCTTCTTGCTTCGAATCCGCATATTTCTCATTGCTATGAGCGTCCGTCTTTTGAAGGATTTCCGTACAACGTATATGCGATGATGCACGCCAATTCTGCGGAACTTTTGGATCAAATCATTGCCGATTGCGTGAAAGCCTTGAGCGCGCTACAACAATCTTCTGTTGAATTTGTCGTGCTGAATTCCGTTTGCGAACTCAAGAAGACGAGCTTCAATTTTTTTGCTTGAGTTTCTAGAATCTGTATCCTAAACCTGCATATACGATTCCTCGTTGGCCGAACGAAAGTAAACCAAGAGTAAGCGGGAACGTTTTCCCGATTTCAAGCCCCAAAAAGGTGAGGTGGAACATGGGAATTGCGCCTTTATCCATGATGGATATGCCTGCATCCAATTCGACAAATGGGTTTACAAATCCACCGTAATTAAGATTCAACTTAATCTTTGGCATAATTGTATATACTGACCAATCCTCAATGGCGTGTGCATAGTTAAAGACAAGTCCTGATTCAACAACATCGTTAAACTTGTAGCCGTAATCGATAGAAAAAGCGCCTGGTATGGACTTAGATAGATCACCGTTCCCTAAAGTAAAAATACTTACGGCTGTAGATGCTCCAGCTGCGGCAAAATCCGTAATTGTGAGTATTCCGTATGTAAATGAAATGCTATGATGCTTGACTTTGTCTTCTTGAAAGCCTGTTTGCATGCTCAAATCTTTTTTTGCAGTCTGTGTTTCGCTTTTTTTCCACGTTGAATCCGTTTTGATGCCTTCGCCTGCCTGTGCGTTTTCGACATACGAGCCCATCTCCCATGCGTTTGCGTGGGCCGCAAAAAATAACGAAATAACAGCGCAGAAGAAAATTCTTTTTGTCATAATCTATGAATAATCCTGCTCGGTAATTTGGTGCTTATAACTTTATATATAATATTTTTTTGAAGGAAAAAATATTTTTAATTAAGAATGTGCTTGTGTCATGGTGAAATCCCCTATATTGCGCGTGGTGGAGTGTAATTTTTCTATCTTTACACCATGCGTAAAATCTACATGGCAGGAATGAGCCACAAGGTGGCTGAAATTGCAATTCGCGAAAAGTTCTATATCCCGATGGACGTCAAGACTGAGGCGTTGAGTCACTCTCCGTTTGACGAACTTTTGATTCTTGCCACTTGCAACCGCACTGAAGTTTATGTCGCGAGCGACCGCGAAATCACTGATGGTGAACTCGTTCGTTATGTGTGTGGACTTGCCCGTCAAGACTACGATGATTTTGCGAAGTTCTTTTATTTTAAGTCGGGTGACGATGTTGTGCATCATGTGATGAATGTGTGTGCTGGGCTTGATTCCGTGGCGATGGGTGAAGACCAAATTTTGCACCAGATTGACCGTGCTTACGAAACGGCGCACCAGCTCAAGGCGACGGGCAACAGCTTGAATAAACTTTTCCAGAGCGCCATTCACACGACAAAACGCATCAAGACCGAAACGAACTTGAGCAAGCTCAGCTGCAACATCCCGTTCTTGGCGATGAAGCAGGTGCAAAAGACTTTTGACGATTTGGAAAATCGTACGGTTTATATTGTTGGGCTTGGCGAAATGGGCTCGCTCATGCTCAAGTACGTGCAAGAGAATACGACGAAGATTTTTGCGAGCAGCAGAACGTTTGCCAATGCGGAAAAATTCGGCGATGTCTTGACTCCGGTCCGCTTCGAAGACCGCTATAGCGTTGTGGGTAAGAGCGATGTGCTGATTCTTTGCAGCGCAAGCCAGGAACCGATTATCACGAAGGATGAATTCGAAAAAGCTATTCAGGTCGCTGAGCGTGCCGAAGCGACAGTCCCTTCAAAGCGCCTTGTTGTTGACCTCGCGAACCCGCGCAATGCGGAATCTTCGATTGGCGATTTGCCTGGTGTGCAATACGTTTGCGTCGATGACTTGGAACAAATTGTGTCTGAAAATCGCCGCTTGCGAATGATTGAACTTGAAGCCGCGCAAAAGATTTTGCAACAAGGCATCGAAGAATTCATGCAGTGGTATCGCATGGATGATATTGCCAAGGATATCCACGTCTTTGCCGAAAAAATGGTGGCAACAGCGAATGAAGAATCCGAAAAATTGCTGCGTTCGCTCCCGGACGTGTCTGATGCGGACAAAAAGCGCATCCAGATGATGTACGAACGCTTTGCCAAAAAAATGGCTAATGATTATCTGTACAAGGTAAAAGATTCGAATTCGGCCGAAGACGTGTTGACATATTTGAAATGTCTTCGCGGATGCAATTAGGGGGTGCTATGAAACTTCGTGTAGCGACTCGCAAAAGTGCTTTGGCTTTGGCCCAGACAACGATGGCTGCTGATGCTATTGTGGCGGCGAACTCTGCATCGAGCGCAGAATCGCTGACGTACGAGCTTGTTTCCATGACAACCGAAGGTGACCGCCGTTTGGACAAGTCGCTTGCGAGCTTTGGCGGCAAGGGCGTGTTCATCAAGGAACTTGAAATTGCGCTCCTCGAAAATCGAGCTGATATTGCGATCCACAGTCTTAAGGACATGCCTGCCGAAGTGTTGCCGCAGTTCAAGCTTGCCGCAGTCTTGAAGCGCGAAGACCCGCGTGATGCATTCCTTTCGTGCGGTGGTGCTACTGGCGTTCGCTTTATGGATTTGCCGGCTGGCGCTCGCGTTGGGACGGGAAGCATTCGCCGTATCGTCCAACTGAAAGCGCTTCGCCCGGATATTGAATATGTGCCGATTCGCGGGAACATCCAGACGCGCATTAGCAAACTTGCGGAACTCGATGGTATTGTGCTCGCGGCGGCGGGCCTCAAGCGCATGGGCCTTGCGGATCAAGTGACGGAATACTTTAGCACAGAACAAGTTCTCCCCGCTAGCGGTCAAGGCATTTTAGCGATTGAAACGTTGTCGGAAAATGCTGATTTTGACTCACGTCATCCTGAGCTGCGCGAAGGATCCAGTGAAATCTCGGGGAACCTCGCGCAAATTCTCGCGCAAGCGAATCACGTCGAAACATTTTGCATCGCGTCTGCCGAAATGGCCTATTTGAAGGCGCTCAATGCGGGCTGCCAATTCCCGGTCGCGAGCTTCGCGGAATTTGTTGAAGATTCTTGCGCTTCTGGCGTTCGCAACTCCAGCACTTGCGATGATGCTCCGCGTAGTCTCGGTTGTGGAACTGCGAAAACTCTGAAAATCCGTGGCATTTATTGGGATGAAAAATCCGAAAAATTGCTCCGTGCGGAATGTGTTGGCACAGTAGAAATTAATTCCCCTGATTGTGTACAACAGTCAAAAAAATTGGGCGTTGCACTTGCCCAAGAAATTAAAAATCAACTGTAAAAAATAGCCCGCGCATTTTGAATGTGCGGGTTTCACTTAGTGTAGTCAAGCCTTTTCGTCATTGCGAGTCGCGGAGCAACGTGGCGATTTATACGTTATTTCTTTTCAGGCTTCGAAACGACCGGGCGGATGCGCTTGCCGCAAAGTGTCACGATGATTCCTGCTTGGGCGAACATGTAGTAGGCTGTGTCGCGGCTGTTGTTCAGCGTGGACTTGGGGTCGTAATCATCTTTGGTCACGAACACTTCGGCAACGCCGGAAAGGCTGATGTCGAGGGAGCAGCGTTCGCAGGGGAATCCGATCACATAGAGCTTTGATCCCGGAGGAACCTTGCCGCGAGCGTAATGGAGCGCGTTGATTTCGGCGTGGACCATGAACGGGTACTTGTTTGCTTCGAATTCGTGATGGCTGATGAGGTCGCCTGTGTCTGCGTCCAAAAGGTCATAGGCGAGGAGTTGTTTTTCGCGGGTGTACGGGACGGTATCGTCGTCAAATCCGGCGGGGGCGCCGTTGTAACCTGTGCTGATGACGCGTCCGTCTGCGCTGACGAGAACTGCGCCCATCTGTGTATTCTGATCCTTGGAAAGACGTGCCTGTGCACACATCATCTGCGTGTAGACTTCGTCGCGAAGCTTTGCTCTAGAACTATTCATGCCCAAAAATATAGGCAAAATTTAATCAGGAAGATTTTCTAAATTTACATTTGATGGAAAAAACAAATAATTTTGGCAAGGTTTATTTGATTGGTGCAGGCCCTGGCGATCCGGGACTCTTGACTCTACGTGCTCATGCAATTTTGGAAAAGGCTGATGTCGTCGTTTATGACCGTCTTGTTTCACCTGCAATTCTTGGAATGTGTAATAGCAAGGCTAAGATGGTTGATGTGGGCAAAATGCCGACGCACCATAAAGTAAAACAGTCCGAAATTAACAAACTATTGGTGAAGTTTGCTTGCGAAATGCCGGGGGAAACCATCGCACGCCTCAAGGGCGGTGATCCGTTCGTGTTCGGTCGCGGCGGCGAAGAAGCTTTGGAACTTGTGGCTGCAGGCGTCGAATTTGAAGTTGTGCCTGGCGTGACCTCGGCAATTGCTGTGCCTGCCTATGCGGGAATCCCCGTGAGCCATCGTGGAATTGCAACAAGTTTTCACATCATCACTGGGCATGAGAAAATAGACGAAAGACGAGAGACGAGAGACGAAAGAAGAGAGTCTTCTTCATCTGTCATTCTGGAGCCGAAGGCGATAGAATCCACGCATGATGAAAAGTGCAAAGATGAGTGTGTAGGGGAAAGTCTTCCCCTCGCTTCTGTTTCGACAAATGATAAAAAGGTTGTTGAGCTTGTCGAAACATCCGCTACCCTTTCGCCTAGGGGTTCTACCCCTAAAACCCCGGATGAATCTCTTTCAGAAAAACCTGTTGGACTTGATTTCGAGACGCTCGCGCATTGTCCTGGAACGCTCGTTTTTTTGATGGGCATTGGCAATATGGACTTTATCGCTCGTCGTTTGATTGAGTGCGGCAAAGATCCGAAAACACCGCTTGCGTTTATCGAAAAAGGTACGACTCCGTTCCAGCGTACAGTGATGGCTACGCTTGAAACAGCGGGGGAGACGATTGTTCGCGAACATGTGACAGCTCCTGCCATTACGATTATGG
>CAMZFJ010000130.1 GCA_947306025.1 uncultured Fibrobacter sp. | reverse complement strand
AAATTGTTTGTAATAAGCCAGTTCTTCCAGCAGTCATCCCGGATTTATTCCGGAATAACCATACACTTCAGAAATGGCGATGCCGTCCCCATTCGCGGATTATGACCACATAAGAGAGCATTAACGATGTTTCTTATGACAAAGCCTCTCCACCTTGTCGTTTCTGCATTTTACAGAACTGCATACAAGTTCCATCACAAATTCTTTTTGCGCCCGCAGCCGCAACTGCGGATTCCTGTCGTTATCGTCGGGAGCTATTTGGCCGGCGGCGCCGGCAAGACGCCTTTTACTATCTGGTTTGCAAAGCACCTTCAAGAACAAGGTAAAAAAATAGCAATCCTTTGCCATAGCGCCGCATGGGATGAAATTAATTTATTAGAAACACAATTACCGAACGCAAAAGTCATTGCCACCAAAAACCGTTACGCCACGGCAAAAGAAATTCAAGACAAATTCAGCATCATCATTTGCGATGACGGATTCGAGGACTCCCGCTTTACAGGCGCCACCCGCATCTGCCTAGACTGGCAAGAGCCGCCACAATCCATAAAAGGCCTTTTACCGTTCGGCCCATTCCGCAGCCTAAAACAAGACCACGACGAAAACGAAATCATCCACCTCGATTGCTCCGATGCAAGCTCTCCCGCCATGCGCTTTTCAATCGAGTCCCTAACAAACTTCACCCCCGGAACTCCGCTGACAGCTACTCTCGTCTGCGGTCTTGGCGCCCCCAAACGCTTTATCGAAGACGTTCGCACATTCGGAAACAAATCCGGAATCACCATCGAAAAAACAATTACCCGCCCCGACCACGACAGGCAATTTTCACAAATCATCGAAGCCGAACTTTTAAAAAACAACGATATCGTCATCTCAGAAAAAGACGCGTGCAGACTTCCGCAGGCGCTCCTCACCCACCCCAAAATCCACATTACAATTCAAAAAACAACCGTTTCAAACGAAACCCTAAATATTATCCTCAGGATAAGCAGCAAGTGCGCTGAATAAGCATCACTAAAAGAAAATTTTATTTAACACTTCACCTTTTTTATTGTATTTTTAAAAATATGAACTAGGGAGAGTTAACATGAACCTGCGTCAACGTTTTGCCGAACTTCTTCAGATAATTACAAAGAATATTCCCGAAAGAGAATACCATGTGCAGTTGGGCTTCCTCACCACGCTCATTCAAGAACCTTTTTACTTGTACGGCCGTCCTGGCTGCGGCACATCCCTCATTATCCGCAGAATTTCAAACGCTTTCAAGGATGCAAAAGTTTTAAGACTCGGCAAACAGCAAAAGCAGCTCCCGGACAACACGAACGATTTCAATCAGATTATTTTTGACAATTTCACGCCAAGCGACGAACAGATCAAAAGCAATCTCCAGATCGCGATTCACGATCACGGGAAAAAATCGATTATCATTTCGGGCAACCAAAAGCCAGAATCCGCATTGAGCAGATCCGAAGTGACAGACCAGGTCACGCTCACCATCATGCTCCCTGAAACCATTTCGTCCGACGCCCTTTGCACGTTACTCCAAATTCAAGGGCATGAAAGCGATGTCGCTATCCCGGACAACCTCGCCATCAGCGCCGAAGAACAGGCAGAATGGATCCAGGAAATCCACAAAGTCACGCTCTCCCCGAACACGCTTGCCGTTATCGGCAAAGTCGCTGAATCATGCACGCGCAACGGAGTCTACGTTTCCATCCGCAGGTGGATCGCCCTTTCGAACATGATCAAGGCCATCGCCTTCCTCAACGACCGTAACGAAACAAAGCTCATCGATACATTCTTCTTGGGGACCTCCATCTGGGGACGCAGCGCATCGAACTCGGCTATTTCCGAAAGTTACCGCGAGATCCTCAAGGCGCAACTGTACAAGAAAACGCCAAGCCTTCTCGAAGAGCCCTACAATGCAGACGACCTGCTCATGCGCGTGAACCACCTCGTCCACAGTTCGAACAACCTTTACGAGACCAAACCGTTTAACGGAGAAAAGTGCCTCGCATACCGCATCACAATTGCAGGCGAAACCGTACCGCTTTACGTACCGCTCAAATACATCGAAACCGAAATCGATTTCAATCCCTATAACGAGCTCCATCAAGTCGAAAAGCGCGTTCTCTGCAACTACCACGGCACATCGAACTGCACCATTTCTATTGACCCGCAAGTCCGTTCAAGCGGCCTCCGCGGTTCAGTCTTCCAGACCAATAGTAGTTCATCTACAAAGTTCGAAGAATTCGGTACACTCCCGACATACATCTTGAGAGAAAACGCCCCCGAAATTATCGAAGAAAAGAAAATCCTCCGCGATACGCTGAACACCGAAATCAAGGAATCCATGGAGCGCGAAACAGCTAATCTAGTCGCCCTCCGCAACACATACAAGCTCTTCAACGAATCTAAGGACGACTTGTTCTGTTTCACACAAATGTTCAATGCCGTTCAGGACGATATCAAGGCCCAGTTCGACAACACAGCAAACATCATCAAGACTATCAAAAAAGCTGGTGAAACCATAACCTCGTTCTCGAACAGCATGCTCAAAGCTCCCAATCTGGCCGGCAAGTCACACCTCAAATTCCCATCGGCGCCAGAACAACCTCAAACAAGTGGCGAAAAGTAATACAATACTGTAAGGAAAATTGCGTGCGCCCCAATATTTGCCTATATTGGTCACGTGAACTTGGTTTTCCTTTGGATAGGGCTAGCCATCCTTTGGCTAATATGTATCTGCATGACCAAAAAAGGTCGTGCAGTTATTCGTATTCTGTGGAGAAGTATCAAGGTCAAGCTCATCCTCATCGCTTGGATTCTTGGGATTGCCGCAATCGCAACAGCGTACGCCACGCACCCCGAAGAAGAGCCGCGCCCCACCATTGACGAAAAACAGGAATACCAAAAGTACACCACGTCCGCCATTCAAAAACTCTGCGACCTTGGCGAACTCATCATCGACATGAACTGCGACCTCGACAGCGCTGCGCCAGAACTCGCCTACATCCTCCCCACAGTTATCAACAACTACAACTTCATCGTCACGCGCCCCACAACGCCAATCCTAGAATCTATCAAGGACACATTACAGATAAAGATGATTGGCTACAAGAAATTCACGAGCAGGGGCATCCGCTTGATAAAGGCGCTACAACGAGATCTCGGCATCCGTTACGAATCTGTCATCATCTCCGACAGCACTACGCACACGCTAAAAATCACCTACCTCGGGAAGCCTTGGGACAACGAGCACCTTTGCAACCTCCCCGTGCTTGAAGCCTGCCTGCGCGAACGCACGGACCCCGCCGTTCTCATGTCCATCATCCACCACACATCGGGATTCCAGATGAACTATCAAGGCAAAAACAATACATCTGGATTGCTCGCGCTAGATTCCGGTGTCGGTCTCGAACAAATCGACATAGGCGCCCATCGCCTCAAAAAAGCTCTCGTCACATCGCCAACACTCGCCGATGCCATTGCGCAATTCTATCCAGAAACAGAACACCGCAACAGATTCGAAAACTGGCGCAAGGACCCGCAAAAGCATTACTGGGTGGGGCAAGTGCTCACGGACATTCAATATTACCGTTCAAACGGGATGACACTCGCCAAGCGCAAAAGAGTGGAATAGGGCTAGCTACTTAATAGCAAGCGCTGTCGAAATACCTTCGGCTGAAACACCTATCGAACGGAGATATTCGGCAATTTTCTTGTCGCGGGCAGCAAATTTCTTACGTTCCTGCTCGGCACCTTTTTCCATACCTTTTTCCATTCCCCGTTTCATTCCACGACGAAGGCCGGCACGTTCCGCAGCACGGCGGCGGTCGCCCGCCGTCTTGATTCCCAAAACCTGTCCGATACTCATTTGCATACGCAATTCCTCAACGCCATCTTCGTCGATGTACTCTCCTAAATATAGGTTAATTTTATCTACCAAGGTAGCCCTCGCCCCGTTCTCCATTTTCGAGAGCAACATACTAAACTTATCTACAATTCTCTTCAGCCCATCCTCGTCGAAGGCGTGCTTCATCACCAAAATGCCGACAGCAGCCTCAATGTTCGACTCTGCAAGGCACAACTTGTCGGGTATATCGGCAAGATTCACAAGGACACATTCAAAGGGAAGATCCTGACCATTGGCCCAATCCCTGTGTTTTTCACGGAATTCCGCCATCGGGTCCCAAGCGCTCTGGCCATTGTAAATAATAATTGCCTTCGTCTGGAGCCAGCGAAAATCAGTCGCATTCTTGTTCACCATGACCTCGAACGTGTACTTGTAAATCTGCGAAAGCACATCACTTTTGCGGTAGGACTTGTGTTCCAGCAGGATGCCTACAAAAAATTCGGAACCATCCCTAAACCTAGCCTTGAACGCAAGGTCAGACTGGCCCCACTCTTTGACATTGCTGAAACTGCCAGGAATGAGTTCAAGACTCTGCAAGTCAACAGACGATAGCATGCGACGAAGTTTCAAATTCTTGTATTCTGCAAGCCGGAGGAGTGTCCGCGTATTTTCGGGAACGGCATAGATATATCGAAAGAACGGGTCGTGCTTGCGACGTGTTTGCTTTTTCGAACTTCTCAATTTTTTATTCATTCACATGTCATTCTATCGGGAACGCTCCCGTAAAGCAAGTAAAAGAAATTTCTCTACCCGCTATATTAACACGCTTTATTAACCCGTTTGTCTTGAAAAACTTTGTAAAAAATTGCTATAAGAAAAAAAGACCCCGTGATAGTGCACGGGGCGACAAACGCAAAAGCTAGAGTGTCAATAGAAACAAATACTCTGTTTAGTCCAACTTGTACTTGTCTTTTGCGGCTTCGAGTTCGGCACTTGCCTTTTCCCAAGCGGCGTAAAGTTCTTCGGTCAGCTTCTTGTTGTCGTCCATTTCTTTTGCAATGGCGGTAATGGCGTTGCCATCACCAGATTCCGAGGCGGCCACAAGTTTGGCTTCAAGTTCGCCGCCAATCGCTTCGGCCTTCGCGATTTCGGCTTCGAGGCGAGCGGTTTCTTTTTCAAGCGGCTTGATGACCTTGCTGCGTTCGGCGATGTAGTCGGCACGGGCCCTGCGATCTTCCTTGGAACGCGGCGTCGAGCTGACCGGTTTGTCGTTCGTGACGTCGATATTCGAAACCTTGATGTTTGCAGAATTCGCGCCACCCGGCTTCTTTTCCGATGCCCAACCCACCTTTTCAAGGAAGTCTGCATAAGAGCCTTCGAACACGCGGCACTTGCCGCCATCAAACACAATCAGGCGATTTGCAAAAGCATGCAAAAGTTCTTCGTCATGCGTCACGACAAGTGCTGTGCCATCGTAATCTTCAAGCGCATCAATCAAGCTCTCGATGCTTTCCATGTCGAGGTGGTTCGTCGGTTCGTCCAGCAAAAGCATATTGCTTTCGTTCGCCAAAATCTTGCCCAAAAGCACGCGGCTGCGTTCACCACCCGAAAGCACCTTGACCTTCTTCACCGCGTTATCGCCGCTGAACATCATAAGCCCAGCAAGGCTACGGGCGCGGCTTTTCTGCGACACATCCGCAATTGCCGATGCAATTTCTTCTTCGACCGTATTTTCAAGATTCAGGCGGTTGATGTTCGTCTGTCCGAAGTAATTTATCTTGAGGTTCGGGTTGTAATTGATCGTACCTTGAGTCGGTTCAAATTCCTTGGCAATCAAGTTCAAGAGCGTCGTTTTACCGCGACCATTCGGGCCGATAATTGCAATGCGGTCGCCCTTGAACACTTCCATTTCCAAATCGGTAATCAGTTCCGGGCCGTAACCATCTTCGTTCTTGTACGCAAAATGGAGCCCGTGAATCTGCAACATGCGCTTGCCCGGGAATTCCGCATTCTTGAAGTTGAAATCCAAGTTGCGTTCGTGCGAAAGGCGCTCGCCCGTTGCAAGCTTTGCAGCAGCCTTGATCTTCGACTGCACCATCGCAGCCTTTGCCGCCTTGTAGCGAAAACGCTCAATAACCTTTTCGAGCTGTTCCTTTTTGCGCTGCTCGTTTTC
>CAMZFJ010000129.1 GCA_947306025.1 uncultured Fibrobacter sp. | reverse complement strand
TGGCTGCCCTCAAGGCTGAAGTCAACAACGACACTTGCGCTATCATGCTCGAATCGCTTGCCGCCGAAGGTGGCGTGATGACGATTTCGGATGAAATGGTTGCTGCAATCAACAGCCTCAAGAAGGAATTCGGCTGCCTCGTCATCGTGGACGAAGTGCAGGCTGGTATGGGACGTCTCGGAACAGTTCTTGGCCTCCAGAAGCACGGCATTGACGCAGACCTCGTTTCTCTTGCCAAGGCTCTCGGTGGCGGCCTCCCGCTTGGTGCTGTCCTCTTGCGCCAGAAGGTGGCTGACCAGCTCAAGGCTGGCGATCACGGCACGACGTTTGGCGGTAACCCGGTCGCTTGCGCTGTGGGTCTCGCTGTTGTGAACCAGATTACAAAGCCGGAACTTCTCGCCAATGTGGCTGCACGTTCTGCTCAAATCAAGGCTGGTCTCGAAGCAATCGCTGCGAAGTACCCGGCAGTGAAGGGCATCCGTGGCGAAGGCTTGATTCTCGGTCTTGCTTTGGACGAAAAGCTCCCGGTCGGCAACGTGATTGCTGCTGCCCGCGACGAAAAGCTGATGGTGCTCAGCGCCAAGGGCAACGTGCTGCGTATGCTCCCGCCGCTGAATGTCTCTGAAGCCGAAGTCAACGAAGCTTTGGAAAAACTCGAAAAGGCATTCGCAAAGGTCGCGAAATAACTAATTTCGCGATAAGCGTCGCATAGCTGCGGCATCACCTTTTTCAAAGAAAATAAGCCTATGGACAAACTCCATAGACTATTTTTTTTGCCATCGACACGTTAATTTATGTAGTTTATACTACGATGAAATTGTTCCCGAAAAACATAAACGTTTTTATCGCAATCCTTATTGCTTTGCTCTTAGTTTCCTGTTCCAATTCGAACGAGGATCCTGTTGCCCACTCAAAATCGAATGAATTTCCCGTTGCAGCAAAGGACTATTTTGTTAATAAAGAATACCATTTAGCGTTGCCTAAAGGCTATTCTGTGGATAGTACGCCTCATTTTGAGCTAGGTTTATATAGTATTAAAGACTCCGTAGGGAATCACTTCATGAGTTTTATTCAGCTGACATATTATAATGGTGATTTACCAATTAAATTGTCTCGTCTTGAAAATCCAAATGAATTTAGTGAGGTTGGAAGGCTTGATTCCGTTAGGATTTTTAAAGGCGAAAAAACTAAATATCGTTCTGTTTATATTAGTTCCAATCGAATTCTTTCAAAGGGAGAGATTGGGGCACCTTATGAAACACTGGAATTCATTTATTATCCCGATCAAGTAGATACAGCAATTTGCGAAAACATAATCCGTTCTGCAAAAATACACAGCTATAACAAAAATTATTTGTGCAGCATTTATATGCCTGATAATGATTCTTTGGGAGGCGTAACAATGTCTAAGTTGCGCAACTTGCATATAAAGGATATTCAAACGTTAGTAAAAGATATTGAACTTTTGCCTGCTGTGTCAGCGAACCAAGACTTCTTTGAAAAAAACGGAAAATACCTGTTTCTTGCCGATTGCTTTATGGGTGATGAATACAAAGGCTCATTTCACATCGACGAATCTTGTGAAATCGGATGGAATGGAAAATATGCAGAAAAAACAGATGTCGTTGATTTGTTAATGGCTATGGAAGATAAACCGTTTAAAGAAAGACTTTTGAAAAAATGTCAGAAGGAACCGCCTCCAAGACCGCCTCATAATTGTTCGAAACTATACAAATTAAATATTCATTACAGCAAGAACGATGTTCCACAATCGTTTGATTTTACTTATCATTCGCATGCAGGATATTTAGAACGCGGTTTGACTATGAATCCAATCCGGGCTGCTATTGATTATGATGGAATTGTTCAATTGAGGGCCGATGGCAAAATTAGCGAGTTCCCCATTTCTTATGTGGATCCTGGTGAAGAAAAAAAGTTGGATAAATCAAAGATAACGATTGTGAAATCGCTTTTGGGAAAAACAGAATCTACAACTGTCTCTGATTTATGGGGTACAGGGAGCTTGTTTACGAGAAGCAATCTTTTCAAAGGGAAATGGGAAGAAATGCGAATTTTGACGCCGCTTTTTAGTGATTTCCAAGGATTGCATGTTTCGGGTTATGCTTGCTCTGATTGGCAACCGTTGCGCGAAGTTACGGAACCCAAATGCAAAGGGCAAACGGCGAAACCCAAAGTCGCAAAATCAAAAACGTTGGAACAATTGCCTGCGGATAGCCTTATGAAACGCATTAATGGCGATATTGATGCTGTGCTTGATTGTGCCGAAGAGGAATTTTAAACAATGAAAAATATTCTTCTCCTTTTATTTGCATTTGCTGTCCTTTTGATTTCCTGTTCCAATTCGAACGAGGATCCTGTTGCTGATGGCAAGAATGTATATCGATCTTCTTATTATCTGCTCGAACTGCCCGAAGGCTTTTCCGTTGATTCGTCTGAATCCAATAGCAAATGGAACGTTCGTTATATCAAGGATTCTTTTGACAATCGCATTATGTCTTTTTATGATGGCGAATCCACAAATCACGGCAAGCCGACCAATAAAAAATGTAAAGAGAAAGACTTTATGACGTTCGCCCGTCTCGATTCTATGAGTATATTCCATGGAGCTATATCAGCTCATCGAACCGTTGTTATTCGCGCTAACCGTTCTGGCTCATTAATTCGCAGGCAAATCCCGCTGTTTGTGGAATTTAGTTATCGCCCCGATTTAGTCGATTCTACCATTTGCGAAAAAATAATCCGTTCTGCGAAAGTCCTGAAAAAATGATAAAGATATGTGCCAACCTTAACACGATTACAGCAATGAAAAAAAATCTTCTCCTTTTGTTTTTTGCTTACTCGCTTTCGGCTGCATGCGAAGAGGGCCTTTGGCTAAATGCCGTCGATTTGAATAAAGATTCGGCGATGGCGACTCTTTTTGCTGCAATTGACGATTCCCTGTACGAGAAAATGAAAAAGACGGAATGGAATGAACTTAACGGATGCATGTGTGAACCGGGTGGAATTTTTGTGCAATCTAGGCATACGGATTTAATGGAGCGAGGCTGGCATTTTAATTATTGTTCAACCCCTGATTCTGTTGTGCGCTATGAGGATGAGGCAAATAATTCAACGGATCTGATTGTTCAAACGAATTCAGTTCTGTTTGATCAAATCCAATCGTTGAAAAAGCTCGTTAAAGAAAAAGGTTGCAAGCCAGATTCCGTCTATGAATTTTCAGAAAGTGAACTGACGGCCGAAAATGCCCAAAAGGGAATTTATGTTGTAAAACTTCCAATTCCCCGCGAAGATATTCGCGTGCCGAAAAATGTCCGATTACTTAAAGTTTATTTCCCCGATGGAAAGCTATTTCGCGAAATCCAGTTTTCACAAGGGCTCCGAAACGGCTATGACAAGCGCTATTTCCCGACGGGGAAAAAGTATATCGTTAATCAATACAAGAACGGCTTGATGGACGGGAATCAGATTCAGTATTATCCTTCTGGCAAAAAGGATTTTGAAGTCAGATTTAAAGACGGAACGCATGTAGGATTTTATAAACACTATTCGCGAAAAAATGGCTCCGTTTCTATAGAGAAAATTGATGGAAATACAGAATTCGGTTGGTGAATTTGTTGAAAACTTGTGTTATGAAAAATCTTCTTCTTTTAACAAGCTTGTTGCTCTTGATGTCGTGCGGCGATTCGTCATCACTTCGCTTGGTTGATGGCTGTTATAAGATTGGCTCTCCTGAAGCACTTTATGAATTTGCTGCGGTAGTCAATAATCGTGATTCGGTTGGCGATAGAACCCCTGTTTGTGCGGAGTTGACTTCGGACATTGTTGTGAACGAATCTCCAAGGCAAAACTTGCAAAATGTTAAAGTTTGGACTCCAATGAAAAATTTTGTGGGAACATTTGATGGCCGTGGGCATGTGATTCGTGGGTTGTATTTCGATGATGAATCTCAAAAGAGTGTGGGCTTTTTTGCTTCTGTTGCGAAATCTGCAAAATCTGAAATTCGAAATTTGGGCGTCGAAGATTCCTATTTTAACGCAAAAATGAATGTCGGCGGGATTGTCGGCGAGGCAGACAGTGCGGCAAACCTGTTTTTAGAAAATGTGTACTATGATGGCGCCCTATATGAAAAACATGTAAGTTTGCAAGATGAAAATTTGTCTAGATCAAAAAATGTTGGAGGTTTGCTTGGCGTGGCTTATCGCGTGTCACGCCTGTTTATAACAAATTCATATAGTATGGTGAAAGACCGCTATCTCGTGGGAAATGTTGTGTATTTTAATTTTAGACCAGATACTTTTTACAAAGGTGAAGGGTTGGTTGAAGAGCTTGCATTCCCGCCTCCAGTTGATATTGTCAATTCTTTTTACTGTGATAAAAATTCGAACCGTGTTGAAGAAAAGACCTTTTTTACAAAACGATTTCACTTCAAGAAACCTCGCTTGGTTGACGGCTGCTATCAAATCGCTTCAGCTGATGAACTGTACGGCTTTTCGGCAATTGTGAACGGCCTTGTGGGCATGGAAAAGAATCGAAGCGCGTGTGGTGTTCTCGTTGCGGATATAGAAATCAATCATCAAATCAAAAAGGAAGAGTTAATGGAAGACAATGACTTTTGTTTGATGTATGAAGATAAATGCCGAATGTTGATTCCTTGGATTCCGATGATGGATTTTGGAGGAACTTTTGATGGTCAAGGCCATTCTATTTCAGGATTGTTTGTCCATGCCGTATCTCGTGGAACAGGACTTTTCGGCTCAGTCCGTAAAGGTGATGGACCTGTTACGATAAAGAATCTTACGCTCAAGGATTCCTTTATTTACGGTCATAATCGCATCGGGGCGTTCGTCGGATTTGTCCATGATTCGACCGAATTGTCCATCACGAATAGTCGCAATTTATCGGGCGTTCACGGAACTCCGTACTTGGGCGGCTTTGTTGGATATGTCGGGGACTTTGCCGTGCTGAAGATTGAAGATTCGTATAGCGGTGGCGAAATAAATGGTGAACACTCGTACGGTATTTTTATCGGAGGCAAGAGCGATAAGGCGATTGTGTCCGTGAAGAATTCATCTTACGCGGATTCACTAAAAAATGACTTGGAATCGGATTGGTAATCCAGCTTATTACGCTCTACCTTCTCTTGACGATTTCTTTTGCGAGTACATTTCTCCATCTGCAGCGGCGATGATTTCATCTTCGCTTTGCATGCCTGTTGTGCGTATGGCAAAGCCGTAAGCGGCACTTTCGTTGACTCCCGGAGCGCTACATTCCTCAAGATATGTTTCGAGGAATGACTTGCATTTGATTATGTCATGCTTGGGTAAAATGACCAAAAATTCATCGCCTCCAAGACGAATGGCTTCTGCGTTTTCGGGAACAATTTTCTTTATAATATTTGAAAACTGTTGTATGTATTCATCGCCTTTGTTATGACCGTAACGGTCGTTGATCTCTTTGAGGTGATTCAAGTCGAACATTACGTAACAGCAAGGGAGCTTGCGTTTGACATCGTCTGGGTTCATGATTAAATAGTTTCTGTTATAAAGCCCAGTCATTGCATCTTGAAAACTGAGTTTCTCGAACATTTTGTGAAACGTGTTTTCGCTGACTTGCACGCCGACAAAAAGGCATGCGATTACGAATGTGACGCTTAGGATATCAATGCGAATGTCGTCAACGAATGGTGTAAGCGAGCCTCCAATAAAGGGGAGTATAAAGTAGATGATGAGAAAAATGAAAGTCTTTGTGCCAAACTGTTTGCGAAAATAAATGACAGTCCCCGCCATGATGATTCCCCACGCTCCAGTGGCAAGCCAAGAAACGATTGTCTCTGTAGAAGTCCAGTCTCTAGTGATGTCTCCAGAGGCGAGGTCCACACCAAGATTCAAGAAGAAGTCGATAACGCAGAGCGCAAGAACAGAATTCCGAATGATTTTTTTCGGTTCAATTTTTCTGTTTTCAAGAAATGTGAAAACATACATCGAAAAAAAGTACATGCAAAGAGCGCTGGATACAAAACT
>CAMZFJ010000128.1 GCA_947306025.1 uncultured Fibrobacter sp. | reverse complement strand
AAAATAGCGGGTATTTTCTTGGGGAAAATCTCATATTTACGATGGAAACTCGTGATAAACCACTAAATTCCCAAATGGTGAGAAAAATTGTAAAGAAATACCTGGTTTAAAATAAAGTAATTATGGGCGTCGTAAGGCTAATTCCTGTTTTTGGGCGATTTTTACGTAAGAAGTGAGCGTTTTGGTGCTTTTCTTACGTAAAATTTAGGATAAATTAAGTGTTTAGAGCGAGAAGACGGGTGCGAACGAACTTTTAATGTGCAAAATCAGCCCGAATCTGCTTTCGAATTTCTCTTTTGACACTCGAAAAAGAAATTTTTTGCATGAAATTTGAATTTTGTTACTGATAAACTAAAATTTTTACGTAAGATTTTGAACTTTGAATCTTTTTTTCACGTAAAAAATGGCGTTTTTTCAAAATCTGTATCTCTTTCGTGCTGCGGTTGCGAGTTTTGAACTTGCTTCGTAGCTGTTTTACGATGTTTCGTAATTGTATTACGATTGCGACTTTCTAAAATTTCCTAAATTGCACCCCATGAAAAAGATTTCTCTTACTGGTATCAAGCCGACGGGCACTCCCCATCTCGGCAACTATGTGGGCGCAATCCGCCCGGCTCTTGAACTTACAAAGACTTACGACACGGTCTATTTCATTGCGGACTATCACGCTTTGACGACTGTGCAGAACGGCGCCGAAATGCGCGCGAACATCTACAAGGTCGCTGCCACTTGGCTTGCTCTCGGCCTCAATCCGGAAGAATCCCTGTTCTACAAGCAGAGCGACATTCCTGAAATCTTTGAACTTAGCTGGGCTCTCAGCTGCTTCACGCCGAAGGGCTTCATGAACCGTGCACACGCCTACAAGGCGAAGGTCGAAGCAAACACCGCCGCAGGCGTTGACGTCGATTCCAACGTGAACATGGGCCTATACTGCTACCCGTGCCTCATGGATGCCGACATTCTCATGTTCAGCGCCGACATCGTGCCGGTGGGCAAGGACCAGAAGCAGCACGTGGAATTCGCTCGCGACATCGCCATCAAGTTCAACAAGCACTTTGGCGAAGACGTGTTCACCGTTCCGGAACCGGTTTTCCAGGAATCCACTGGCGTTATCCCGGGTCTCGACGGTCGCAAGATGAGCAAGTCCTACGACAACTACATCGACATTTTCCTCGAACCGAAGGCTCTCAAGAAGCGTCTCGGCAAGATCGTGACGAACTCCCAGGGCATCGAAGAACCGAAGGATCCGGATACTTGCAACGTGTTTAAGTTGTACAAACTCTTTGCAACGCCGGAACAGACCGAAGCTCTCGCAGCACGCTACCGTGCAGGCGGCATGGGCTGGGGCCACGCCAAGCAGGAACTCCAGAATGTCCTCGAAGAACATCTCGGTGCTGCTCGCGAAAAGTACTTCTACTTGCTCGACCACACCGACGAAATCGAAAAGATTCTCGCTTACGGTAAGGAACGCGCCCGCGCCAAAGCCAAGGTCATGATGGACCGCGTCCGTCACTTGCTCGGAACTTACTAATAAGACCGCTCGCGCCTAGAATCATATAGAAATATGTGATTGGCGCTCGCTCTCGCCAACACGACCCGTTGATACGGGTCGTTTATGGCTCACCAATAAGACCGCTCGGCTCTTATGCTAGACGGGGACTCCGTCTTCGCCTCGCTACCACCTAAAGGTGGCCATGTCCACATAAACACTGAAGTGCTAAGTGGCCAAAGGTCGCAATCACGCCTAGTTATACTAGGCGTTTGTTGCTCACGGTCCCTCCTTTTCCAAAATCGCCCCAGTATAAAAACTGGGGCTTTGCTGTAATGTACGCTATTCGTCATCCTCACGAAGTGAAAAATCTATAAATGTTTTTTACACGGCTCTCGGCTTTTCTGCCGAGGGCTTTTGTGTATATTGCGTATATGATAAATTTCTTTATGACATTGCTTAATATATATAACGATCCCGAAATTTTGGCCATTTTGTGCATGCTTGTTTTGGCTTTTTTGCCTCATTTGTTGGGCTTCCTGTTCGCCCTATTTTATGAAAAATTCCGTTTGAAAAAGCTTTGGCTTTCTTTGTGGAGTATTCTCCTGGGCGCCCTTGTGTGCGGCTATATCATTTTTGCCTATAAAGTCGATGAAGACATAGCGGTTGAACATTTTGTTTCAATAGAGCTTACTTTTTTATTGTTGTTCCTTTATATAGCTTTCTTCTTAGTATGTAGTTTGTTCGGCAAGAATTTTAATCCGAAAAAACTTTATTGCAAATTGTCGCTGCCACTTGTGGTTATAATGCCTATGCTGCTTTTTTGGTCTTTTGGGTGGAGTCTCTTGGCGCATCCTTATGGTGAAATTTCTGACGAACCTTTGGATCAAGCCTCGTTAAGCGAGTCCCAAGGAGCGGATTACGAAATGATTTTTTCGACAGCCGATGCTTGGGGGAACGACTCACGAAACGTCTCCTTTCTCGAACGGAATGATTCGGTCTTTTTCCAATTCGGTTATAGCGAATGTGCTGACGTTCAGTACGATACCACTAAAAATCTGTTGACGGTTCGGCATGGTGATGATTCCGTAGGTAATTGGATTTTGATGGATGCCGAAAAATCTGCCATAGTTCGCAAGCTGAAGAAATCCGTTGAAAAATACAGCCGGGAATACACTATGGATTTTGTCCTCGATGGCTATGGATCTTCGATTGTATTGCGGGATTATAAACGTAAAACGCGTCGTCGTTTATATTTTGACAATGCTGAACATTCCAGTGTGTATGACGCTATTGCGATTGAAAGAACATTTAAAAGTTTCTTGCCTTCGCGAGACTCTTACTCATCAATGTCATATAGCGATGTATCAAAAAAATGCGCTGATTCGCAGAATGAAATAGTTGTGCGAGTGACGCTGGGCAAACCGGATAGTTCCATCAAAACGAAACATCCCGAGCGGAAACATCCCGAGCGGAGACGTGCAGGGCAGAAAAAAGAAATTGAACCCCGTGATTAAGGCCTTGTTTGATGCAAAAAATTCTTTTGGAATTTTATAACCACTTGGACCGTAGCTTAATCGAGTCTATTCCCATTGTCATTTTGGGGATGGTTCTATTTGCACTCTACAAGCATACTTCGAAGAAAAAATTGTGGCTCGTTCTAGGCTGTATTCCCTTGGTTGTCATTGTGGCGCGTAGCCTCCAGTGGATTATTGCCTACGATTCGTACGACATGGCGATTGTAGGAATTTATGTTACCGCATTTTACGGGGTCGGTTGTTTAATTGGCAATTTCTTTAACCCTCGAAAGATTTGGCATTGGCTGCTTGGTCCGCTCGCTTTGCTGCTTGTATTTTTGATACCGAATATCGTCTCCTTTTTTTCAGAAGATTATTGGCATCCCTTCGGCACCATCGTCGATGAACCTTTGGCTCTTGATTCCGCGGGCGTTTTTGCAAACAATTCTGCAAACGATTCCGCGGGCTTTCCCGTGAGTAATTTTGCAGACGGCTCTTCGATTACTTCCGCGCAATTCGACTACGAACTGAAAATCAGCTTCTCGGACGCATTCATTTTTGACAAACGAATGGCGACAATTCGCGTCAAGGCCGATTCCGCTTTAGTCTGCACGTCCAAAAAAGTTTGCGGCGTTCTGGATTCTGTCGAAACATGCGAATGGAAAACTTCTGAGTCTGCGCGGTCCTTGTCTAAAGAACCTCCAATGCGATATCTTGTGAAAATCGATTCCGCTTCTTTTGGAAAGCTAAAGGGCTCCACCAGTCCGTTCTGCGTCTTTTGCACATTGCCGTATGTTGTGATCGAAAAGAAACCTATAGAATTTACTTTTGAAAGTTCTCCAGAAAATAAGTCTATCTCAAAAATTCACGAACTGAAAAAACTAGTTGAATCGTATCAAGAAGAAAAAATTCCTTACGATGTTTTTGATGGTTACATCTTCGAAGTGACTTTGCTTGATTACCGTCGTGGTGTCAAGCGCTATCTTGATCTCAGTAATGCCATGGTTGGGAGCCCTGACGATGTTCCTAATGCAAAACGCATTGACCAGATGGCAGATCCGTTCCTGCCCATCGACGAAAACTCTCCGCTCGACTGGGATGGCAAAAAGTGCCACAATTCAGAGACGAAAGACTCCTTATCCCCTAAATCCTAACTACTAACCACTAAGCACTAATTACTCCATTGACCACTATTTATTAAATTAAGGTCGATGCGAATTTTCTTTCTAGTTCTTTTGCTGATTCTGAATGTCTATGCCGAAGCTAAAAGCTCCGGTTCTGCTCGTTCGCGCTCGCAGACCAAAAAAGAGAAAACAACTGTAGTCGCAAAAAAAACTACACCAAAGTCCGTGGATAAATCAAAGACGGCAACTAAGAACCCCGTGGTTTCAAGTTCCTCGTCTGAACAAGTTCCTCCTAATTCTTCGGCATCCGTTTCGACATCGCCCATTTCTACGACTTCGGTTTCTGCAACTAACGATGATGCCGGTGAAGCGGAAAATGTAACGGCCGTGCGTGACACTGTCGTTGATACCGTTTACGTTGTTATGCCGGAATCGGCAAAGCCCGTTCGCAAGGAAGAATGCAATGTCCCTCTGCCGCACCAGTCTGCATTTTTAGGTGAAGGCCTTTCTGTTGGCGTTGGGGCTGGGCTCTTTAATGCTTCCAAGGATTGCGATTGCTTGGGCGTGTGGCAAGGCCAGTTGGAATACCATTACAAAGATTTTATCACGGGAGGTCTTGATGTACGCTTCTTTGGTGGAACTTTGGATAGCGATGTCATGCTCATGTACCAGCGCTACCGCTTGAACGTTCGTTTTCATCGAGGATTTACGGGTGCTGACTTCTATATTTCTCCTTTGTTCGGGTTAGAAACGACCGACCTCTCGGAATTCCGTAAGGAACTTCGCGATGGAAGCTCGAAGAATGGGGCGCTTGCGGATGCGTCTGATGTCGGTGTTCCTGGCTTAGATGGTTCAGATTCGCTCCAAAATGAAAAAAATTGCGAGAAGATGTTTTCTTTGGACGGCTTTACGTTTGGAATCGAAGCCGGCATGGGGCTTGTCGTTTTTCGTTATCTAGGGCTCAGCGCTAGTGCTTCCTATGAGTTTAATTTGTCATGGACACAGCTGGCGGCATTCAGCCCCGGAGTCGCTTTTAACTTGCGTGAAGTTTGGCCATGGGCGGGGCAAAATCTCCGTTCAACTTGGATTTCCTTTGAAATGGTGTTCCAACGCTATTTTAACCGTAGCGTAAAAGAATGGGCGGTGGCTGGTTTTCTCGGTTTGCAGTTTGGCATCTAAGACCGCCCCCTCGGGTTTGACATAAAAATCCCTTTTTTCTATATTATCGCCACCGAATTATTCGGAACCCTCCCGGAGCCAATGTCGGTTTCCGGGCGATAGACCAAAGGGACTCATTATGAGACAATACGAAACGATGGTGATCATCGACGCTATGATCTCTGACGACGCTATCAAGGCTGAAGTCGAGACCATCGGCAAGAACATCACTAGCGGTAACGGCGAAATTCTCCGCCGTGACGACTGGGGCAAGCGCAAGCTCGCTTACACAATCAACAAGCGCCAGCACGGCTACTATGTCATCTTCTACTACAAGGCAGAAGCTGCAACGGTCGCTGCTATGGAAGCCGCTCTCAAGCTTAACGAAAACGTTCTCCGTTGGATGACCCTCGCTGATTATCCGATGAGCGAAATCGTTTACGACCAGACTCAGGCACAGACAACCGAAGAAATCATTCCGGTTGACGCAGAAGAAGGGGAGGCTGAATAATGGCTTTTGAAGATAAGAAGCAGGCTACTCGTATTCGCCGCAAGAAGACTTGCTGGTTCACCGAGAACAACGTCAAGTTCATTGACTACAAGGACGAAAAGACTCTTCGTCGCTTTATCTCTGAACGTGGCAAGATCATCCCGCGCCGCATTTCTGGCACCTCTGCTAAGTATCAGCGTATGCTGAACGAAGCTATCAAGCGTGCCCGTCAGATGGCTATTCTCCCGTTCGTTTCGGACAGC
>CAMZFJ010000127.1 GCA_947306025.1 uncultured Fibrobacter sp. | reverse complement strand
CACCGCTAGGCAAATCAACATGTGAAAGGTACAATGTATTTTTCAAAAAAACAAAACGATACGTGACATCATTGACTTCTACAGTATAAACAGAATCTCCAACAAACTTACCGCCCTTGAAATTTTCACGTTTGAAAGACTCCGGCATTGTATATGGTTTAACACCCAAAAGTATTTCAGACCAATCCCATGCATTGCCTACTTTTGCACAACAAAAAAGTAGATGCAGATTCATTCCAATAAATAGTCTTATTTGTAATCGAGCCACAAGATCCTAGACTATCGCGAGATACATAAGGAGCGCCCTTGAGTGCAGGCACAGTACGCCATTGGAAATATCCATCGCACATGTAATAGGTATCGCCGTAATGCTTGACATGATCATACAAGCTATCGGAACAAATAAAGCCCGCTTTTTCAGGAGGCGACAGATAATCCTGAGGCACCACGTTCCATTTTCCATTCTGACACTCGTAGAAAATGCCATCGTACGTCACTTTCTTATTTATGCTATTCCTATCGCAAACATCCATATTTATGACGGGTGGAATCATCTCGGCATTTCCCATCTCTTTCCAATAGAAATTGCAACCTAAAGCACGTTGCCGTTCGGAAACTACAAAGTAATCTTCATCTTTACACGGACCCGTTGATTCACAAATAAAATAAGTGCTATCGTAATTTACAACTTTGCCATAATTCGATATAGAACAATTTTGCCCATAATATTCTGGAGCCGATATTTCCTTCCATATATTCAACCACGCCAAGTAATGATCATCATACCGGCTCCCTTCACACGAATAGTAAGCTCCCAAATGTTCTGCTTTATCCCTTGAACAGCCTCCCAGATAATACGTCAGTGAATCAATCCGCACCCATTTACCTAATTGGCACTCGACAAAAACACTATCCAGTGGATATTTTTCGCCCGAAGAGGAATTATTCGATTGGCAAGTTCCAAACTTTTGCACCCCCCTCGCATTCAAAACGGTCACATACAGCGAGTCTCCTTCCCCGATATCCTTATTCACATACTTATCCGACCAAGAGCACTTATCACCTTTACATTCACAGAAAAACAGCGAATCCTTCATATAAAAAAACTGATTTTTTGTCGCAGAAGAACCGCACTCCCCAAACCTGTATTTCAATAAAGTATCGATTTCGCTTTCGACTTTCCATACATTGTCTTTTTCTCTGCACACGTAATACGCATTGTTATATTCAGCAACGGTAGAAGTTTGCATCAGGCACAAACCAAGCGAATCCTCAACAGGGTCCACCAATCGATAATAACACGTAGACGACCAACCTTCATTTTCGCAGGGGCAAACAAACTTGCGACCATAAAACTCACTTTTTTTATTTTCTATTGTCACCTGGTTATTATAACTATTGCATGGTGGCATGGTTATTCCATATAAACGTTCAAAAACGCGACCATAATTGGCATAGCTGACAAACAAAGTATCTCTCGAGAAGCTCTTGAAAGTAGGCCTGTTATTTTTATCTTTGCCCGGAGCAAAAGTAGAAAGCCACGCATCTGCAGCGCGGACAATCATCGAGGAATCGATTTTCCCCGTCTTGGCAAAATGTTCGCTCAGTTCCCTGTAGTCGCTATAAAACAGGCTGTCCGAAATCTCATGACGGCAGTAAAGGTACGGTTCATACAATCCCCACGTGTTTGCACAATGCACACCGTTATACCGATTCGCATAGAGAGCATTAAAATCAAGGCCAAACAATTGCGTCATTTCTGAACGCGCTTTTTCTTCGGCTGCGGCATAATCAAAATTTTCTTTTTGCATCAAGTAATCGATGCGGCCAGCAATCAAAGACTCGTTAATATTCAATTTCAAATTGTTGTTACTTTCCCAAAGTCGCACATATTGCGGAAATTCAACTTTCTTTTTTCCATCCATAAAAACCGCCACAATTTTCACGAAAGGGCTTTCGTAATCGCGCTCACCGACTTTAAAGACAAAGGCATTTTTGATAGTAGAATCAACTGGGACTTCAACAGAATCTATCGAATTAAACTTTTCATCAAGGCGTTCAACCCTTACAAATTCCGGTATCATGAGCGCATATTCAACTGCACCCTGCAATTCCGTCGGAGAATACTTGAATCCAATATCGTCATATCGAGCAACCACAACATCTTCCTTGTCGCCGGAACAGGAACTTGCCATCAAGTTCAACAAAACAAGCAATAATGTCAAAATCAATTTTCGGAAATGCATTTTATCTCCTAATATCTTTTTCGGAAACTTCCTTTCCAGCGCATTTATATTTCACCTTCGTCATCATCCCAAACAGAACACGATGTCAAACTGAACAATGCAGCAAATAGCGCAAAAGCCAAACTTTTTAATCGCATCTTTTCTCCAAATTTCTTATAAATATACAAACAATACTTTGGACAGAATAAAAAAAAATGATAGAAGGGAACATCACACAAACAAAACGACAAAAGCGCCGCCCAGAATGGCGACGCTCAAAATAAAACGCTATAAGCGGAATTCTATTTATCCAGTGGAAGCATCAAAATGCGGGACTTGCGCTTTTGATTGTAATGTTCGCGTTTGCTCTTTGGCAAATCGGCAACGGTTCCATCCTCAAATCCAAGCTGATAGAACCAATCGAGCGCCTGAGTCGTAAGCAAGAACAAAGTCTTGTAGCCCTTCATGCGGCCAAGCGAAATCAAATGACGCACAATCGCTTCGCCAATGCCCGACTTGCGGTAGTTCGCGCCAACGGCGATTCCTGCCACTTCGGCCATTCCGTCTTCGAAGGCATGGAGCGCACCGCAACCGTGGATGCTGTTGTCAATGCTATAGACAACATAATCTTCCAGCTTTTCGGAAATAGAATCCTGCGTACGCGGAACCAAATAGCCCTTTGCAATGTAGTCCTGCATAATGCGCAAGATATCCGGAATATCCTCGATATTTGCCGGGCGGATACTCGAATACTGGTTCGCGTACACCATCGTTCCGTCACCGCGAGCCGAGAAAACTTCTTGCAGAACGCTTCCCTGGAATTCACCGCTCAACAAATGCACACGGTTTGCGCCAGCCTCGCAAGCATGGATTGCATTCATCAAGTAATCCATCTGCGCAAAGTCGAGCACATCGGAATTGAGTTCCAACAGTTCCTTGGCCTGGTCCACATCCATTGCAGAAATGAGCCCGTTATCCGTCGGTTCCAGATACTTGGTATTCTTGCCCGTCACAAGGCCATCAAGCTTGATGCCGCTTTCACTTCCGATAAAGAAGAGCTTCCCGACCTTCAAGTATTTGCAAAGTTCCGTCGCCAGTTCCGTACTCGAAATATTGTATGCATGCCCAATCTTGTTCCAGCCAATCGGCGGAATAATCGGCACGAACTTCTCGTTCATGAGCTGTTCGAGCAAATCGCGCTGGATGCGTTCGATACGTCCGGTACGCATGTAATCGACACCGTTAATCACGCCCATGCTGCGCGCCAAAATCCAGTTGCCCTGGATGCCGCTAAGCCCGCTCGCCGTAAGGTGGCTCATGATGCGTTGCGCTACACCCAAGGAAGCCTGTTCCACGAGCGGCAGCGCTTCTTCGTTCGTGAGTCTCACGCCATTATAGAATTCTGTTTCAAGGTCCCACGCCTTAAGCTGAGCGTCAATGCTATTTCGCGTTCCCGGTACAATGATAATGCGGATGCCCGCCTTGTGCAAAAGGGCAATATCGCGCATCAGCACGGGGAACATCGGATGGTCCATCAGGCTATCGTCAATTTTCAAGACGAAAAGCTGGCCCTTGAACCTGTCCATGTAGCCAAACACTTCCCGGATGAACCCGGCAACTTCGAAGTGTTGAGAATAAAAATCAGACGCTGCGTTATTCATGGCCTAAAAAGTAGCAACAGAAAAAGCGAAGGACTTAAAGCCCTTCGCCTTTTGAACAAAAATTTGGCAATTTTCGTGCGAACCGGCTCTCGCCTGCCAAGTTACTTGGAAGGGAACACCTGCAACAATTCCACTTCGAATACTAAAAGGGAATTAGACGGAATGGACGGCGGAGCGCCAGCTTCTCCATAAGCAAGATGACTTGGAATCCAAGCTCTCACCTTTTCACCGACTTTCATATCCATGAGCAAGTCTTGCCAGCCTTCAATTACAGCCGAGACCTCAAATTCCATCGGGGCGCCGCGCTTGACGCTATTGTCAAATTCGGTTCCATTGAGAAGGGAGCCCACATAATGAACTCGAACCTTATCGTTAGCCTTTGGCCTAACTCCAGTTCCTTCCTTGAGCATTAAATACTGTACGCCCTTTTTCGTGACCCAGATTCGTGGATCCTGGATATTCTTTGCTAGGAATGCGGCCTGATCGCAAAGCGCCTTGCGTGAAGCTGCCGACTCATCAATTTCCTTTTGCACTTGCATCTGGTTCAGCAAATCCTGAAGTGCGGCCTCGGACTGCGAATCCGTCATGAGAACTTCACGGCTGGAATCAAGGACATCGCGCATGGCATCCACAAGGACGTCAAACTTCACAGGCACGTTGATATTGGAAACGGCCCTGCCGAAATCAACACCGAGCGCATAGCTATAGCGGTCAACGGCGTTATTCAAGAATACTTTCTGCTCTTGAACTGGAGCAGGTTCTGGCAATGGCGACAAATCGGGAACAGCGGGAGCAGGTTTTGCGGTTGCTGCAGCTGCTGGGCTCGGATTAACAGCTGGTGCAGGTTTACTACCACCACAGGCCACAAGCCCATTCACTGCAAGAAATGCCAGCAAATAACAAATTTTTTTCATAAAAATGTTTCCAATCCTAAACTTTAAAAAAAAAGATACCTTTTTTGCCGAAAAAAAACGAAAAAATTTGTGACTTAAATCTCTAATTTTCACAATTGTAAAATAATTCACACATTTCCCCTTTAAAATTAGGTATTTATTTACTATCTTGAAAAATCAGAAGGGAAGTACAGAATGAAAAACAGCTTTAAGTGTTATCTTGATTCGGCAGCAGCCCAGAAGAGGCTGTTCGATGAATCCATTAATAACGTTAAAGATTCTTTAGTAAAAGTTGTAGCCGAATCCACTTTGCAAAACGATAACGAGCTGCAATTCCTAAAGAAACCTGAACCCGTTTACTCCACCGGCTGGCTTAAAGGTTCTCTCTCTTATCCTTGGGCCATTATCGTCGGTATCATCATCCCATCCTTCTTCGGAAATAAATTTTAATCCGAACCCGTTAAACCTTTTTTCATGCCTGCCACCGAGCAGGCTTCTCTTTTTTTTAAGCCTTTAGAATTAGGCCCAAATTTTTTAAATTTTGGAAAAACGGAGATTTTATGGCAGCACTCATTTTAGACGGCAAGGCTCTTGCCAAGACTACTGAAGAAGAACTCAGCGCCCGAGTGGCAACCCTCAAGGAAAAGACCGGCAAGACCCCGATTCTTGCGACGATCCTCGTGGGCGACGATCCGGCCAGCGCCACTTACGTCAAGATGAAGGGCAACGCCTGCGCCCGCGTCGGCATGGAAAGCATCCGCGTAGTGATGGACAAGAACACCACGACCGAAGAACTCCTCAACAAGATCCAGGAACTCAACGAGAACCCGAACGTGCACGGCATCCTCTTGCAGCACCCGGTTCCGCGCCACATCGACGAACGCGCCGCATTCGAAGCGATCGATGCCCGCAAGGACGTCGACGGTGTGACATGCCTCGGCTTTGGCCGCATGTCCATGGGCGAAAAAGCTTACGGTTGCGCAACACCGGCCGGCATTATGCGCCTCCTCAAGGCATACAACATTCCGCTTGCAGGCAAGCATGCAGTCGTAGTCGGCCGTAGCGCCATCCTCGGAAAGCCGATGGCCATGATGCTCCTCAACGCAAACTGCACCGTGACCATTTGCCACAGCAAGACCGAAAACCTCCCGGAATTCGTGAAGCAGGCAGACATCTTGGTCGGCGCCGTCGGCAAGCCGGAATTCATCAAGAAGTCCTGGATCAAGCCGGGTGCAGTCGTCGTGGACGCCGGTTACCATCCGGGTGGCGT
>CAMZFJ010000126.1 GCA_947306025.1 uncultured Fibrobacter sp. | reverse complement strand
ACGTGCATTACACGCTTTCGTATTACTACCGCAGCATGGATTCTACGCGGCTCGCCTTGAACGAAATGGAAAACGGCATCATGATGGATCCCGAAAATGTCTCGGCTCGCCGTTATCTCGCACAGATGTACGTCAAGAATGAATCCCCGTGGATGGCAATTTTCACGCTCGAAGAAGGTCTCCGTCACAAGAAAGGGATTGCGGATTTAAATCTTGATTTAGGGCAGATTTACTTTACGCAAAAGCGTTATGATGAAGCCTTTGAATGCTACATGAAGGCTTGGCGTGCCGGCAATTCTCAGGGCCGCATTGGCGCTGAAAACGTTGGTCATATCTTCTCAAACGCTGGTGACACCGAAAAAGCCGAAACGCTTTACGCCCGCATCCGCGAAAAGAAATAGTTTTTTCATTGTCATCCTCGCGAAGGCGAGGATCTTAAGGCATTGTCATCCTGAAGCCAACGGCTGAAGGATCCATGCTGCCAGAAGTGTCATCCTGAGCGTAGTCGAAGGAGCCAGTGACATTTCTACTACAGACTCGTTATACGAAAAATATCGCATTTTGCGTTACGCATTTTGCGAAATTTGATTGGATTGTATCTTGGACTCTCCAAACGGGAATTAAACTAGCCCTTTTGTTGTTCCTTCGCCTCCGCTACGTCATACGAACGGACGAATTATACTATTGTTATTTCTAATAAGCGACTTAATTCATCTACACCCACACCCTCTGCCAACAACTATGAAAAGACCAAAAATCGGTGACATAATTGAAATACCAACCCGGCATGGCTTTGCGTATGCTCAATTTACGCACAAGCATAGGATGTATGGAGCTTTGTTGCGAGTTTACAATACAATTTATCAGACAAAGCAGTCGCTAGATGTTATTCAATCTGCTGTCAACTCAAGGGAGCCTGATTTCTCTACCTTTTTTCCATTGGGCGCGGCTGTGAACAGAAGCATCGTATCTGTGGTAGGAAATGCGCCAATTCCAGAAAAACAAAAGCCTTTTCCACTATTTAGAAATGGAAATGAAGATCCAAAAACGAAGAATGTTGAAACTTGGTGGCTTTGGGATGGCGAAAAAGAGTGGCCCATTGGTAAACTAACTAAAGAACAAAGGCGTTTGTCTCTCAATGAGGTTTGTAACGACACTCTTTTAGTGGAACGGATTGAATCTGGATGGACTCCTGAAACGGATCAGACATAAGTATGATTTTGAAAGAAAAGTGTTTTTTGCTCCCTGCGGTTAAAAAGGCTCGACTGACACATAAATGACTAAGCTATCCGAAATAAGGCTCACTAAGTTTGGCTGGTTCCTTACAATCGGTTGTTTTTTCCCCGTAGTCTTTTTACTTCTATCTCCCCTACTTTTATGGGGTTTATTAGAAATCGATGATATTTGGGAAGCCAAGTGGACTTCCTTTTCGTTTGAAAAAAAGACGTATTGGGTTGACAACGTGTTTGGGTATATGGGGGTGGAAGAAATAGCAATAGAAAACGAAAACACCTTCACGCTATTCGGGGCTTCGGATTCCACATCAAAAGAAGAGCCTCACCCGATAGCCATACGAACGACAGATGGCGGTAAAAATTGGAAAACAACAAAAGATTCCATAAACTTTCGTGACGCCCAATTTTTTCACAGGGGCGACAGCGTTTTCATGGTTCGCTATCTAGTAAATACCAAATATAATGCAGAGCATCCCGTTTATGTTTCTACTGGCGATTACATGAACTGGGAATATTTCGGGAACACTGAATACTCAGGTCGCGGGTACGCAAGAGTGAAACAAGAAGACTCTTCTTTTGAAAGAAAAACGTTCTTGCTAAAAAAAGAAAATAGGCGTGGATGGATTTATGAAGAACAATGCCAAAGTTCGGGAAAAAAATACGCCCAAAATGACGAGAACTGGATTATCTGTGGATACGACCGCCCTGACTCATCGGTTCATGAAGTCCATATTCTGCATAAATACAAGGGCGAATACAAGATACACAGTTCTTTTCCGAACAAGTGGCATATCTTCACTGCCATAGGAATGAACCCGTCCGACTTCTATGTCGAAGACAGTTTGTTCGTAGGGCTCCTGGATTTCAAGATGGACAACGCTGGCATGAGCTGGCTCCACTACTTGTACTACAGCACTGACGGAGGAAAAACATGGAGCAACAGAAAAATTCCACGATTTTCAGAAGAACGTCTGTTGGTCACGAAGGATAAAATACTTATCCTTGGATTAGACGAATACTCGCAAAAGGGGCGAATATACGTCACCATACTCACGATGCCGAGACCCAAGAAATAGCATACAAGCCTTTTCATCTCCACCCAGTTGTTCAGACGGCCAGATTTTACTATTGTTATTTCTAATAAGCGAATAGTAAAAAGGCCCCGAACGTGACAAACCGGATTAAAACAGCCAATTCTACGAACGTCATCTTCCTGATTATTTCAACAATAATCTGCGTTTTGCAGTATGCTGTTTTTCGTGTAGATCGTTTTGTTGCTGCTGGTGTTTATGATTTACATGGGAACTCCGATACATTCTACACCCGCGACTTAATGAGTCTAGGTAGTGATGACAATGGAATCATGTTTACCATGATGCTTTTCAGGATTATTTTCATTTTTATTACTTTGCTAAACTTGAAAAAGCGGTGCTTGAAATTTTTCATCATTCCATTTCTTTTTGACATATTGTGCCTATGCCTAATATCAGATACGACAAGCATTGGGCGAACAATTGTTGACAACGGCGTTTTTCTTGCATGGTTCTTGATATGGATTATTAGTTTTGCAGGCTGCATTTTTGTGATGTATCGTCAATGCGCTCGATAATCAAATCACTCAAGTCGTCCAAAGTACGCACTGTTGCATTTGTTGTCTGTTGCGTAATTTTAGGCTTAATCGGAATTTTGCAATATAATTCCTTCGTGCTGAATATGTGGTGGCCTGAGTACGTTGAGAAAAACGTGGATCAAGGAATTGAATTTGTCGCCATGACGCACAATGATACTTCCTCTACTTTTCCTGATATTGAAATCAACCATGAATACAGGCTTTTTGCGAAAAGAAAATGGAATTATCCTTATGACAAACTGTTGAATGACTTTTTCTTTTTTGACCAGGATTCTATTCCGGCTTCAAGTTTTGTCCCTTATGCAAGAGTTTTTAATTTTGATGGAACGAAGTACATCGCCGTATTCGAAAAAGTTTTAGATCGGGAACATTATACCAACCATAAGAATTTGCAGATGAACAATCTGTTGTCTGGAATATTCATCTTTGCCGATAATCAGCGAAAAGGCGAAGGCGCATATTATAGCAAGATAACGGACACTTCAAATTGCCGTGTAGATTCGGTTCTGTCTGCAAGCAAAGACAAGATGATGAATGCCAAAGCGCTTCTACACCAGTTAGGCCAAGATACAACGTGCATTCAGCGCATTATTGATTTTTATTTTCCAAATATGAAATAAAATTTGTTAAAATAGGGAAAATGAAAATAACTGAATGTAAAATAATTCAAGAATACGCTCGCCTTTCAGATTTGTATGGCGACGCAATAGAAACTGGCAACCATAAAAAGGCGAATAAAGCCTACGACGAGTTGATGGCAGTTTATCAGCAAATCAAGGCTCAAGGTGCATTGAACAGCGAAGCATTCCATGAATTACTTTCCGCTCCGTCTATGGGAACAAGGCTCTGGGCCGCAACGCATTATCTTGTAATTTCGCATGAGAAATCTGAAAAGGTTTTGACCGCACTTGGCGAAGTTTCGAACAGTCTGCTGGCCGTATCTGCCAAAATGACACTTGACGAATGGAAAAAAGGAAATTTAATTTTATAATGAACATGCCCCGTCAAAAAGAAATTCGCCATGCAAAACGGAAATGGATTAAAATCCTTCTTCTGCTTGCGCCGTTGTGCCTTGTGCTGTTGGCAACTCTGTCTAATTGTAGCGACAATTCAACTACGATAAAAGCTCTTGCCAGAGATGTCATCGAAAAGGAATGCAAGGACTCCCTGAATTGCATCGTATCTATTCCGATGTTGACTCCTTATGAATGGGATAGGATGTATGTTTTTGAATATAATATGACAGATGAAGAAATTAATCAAGTAATTCATCAAAAGTTTAGAAGACATCTTGAACTTACAAAAGTATGGCTCTTTATGCGGGGGGACAGTATTGTTTATTTTGAAGAACATGAAATAGACTTTGAACGCCCGACAAAGAGAGATCTTATTTTCCCAAAAGTTAGCGAAAAATTTGCCGAGTTTACTCCATCGTCAGCAGTATTCAATGTAAGTACAAAATGGTGGAAGGAATATGGTTATTCTTACTACGCATCCATATTGTATGACAAAATTGAACAAATTAAATATAGGGATACGACCGTCATCTATGCGGAATTCCTAGATGATGACCACGCACTCTTATATCGTTCAATCTTTCCTGACGTGCTGTTCTTTGTCAGATTATCAGATTCAGTTTTATATGAAGTCGATAGCATTGTAGATTTCAATCATGATTTTGTTGTGTATCGAACAGAAGCAGAATTGATAAAAGAGATGGGAAATCTTACGGCAAAAGATATCAATAAAAAAGATTTCAAAAAACTTGCAGATTATAAGTTAAATCGAAAAAATTATTTAAGAAATCATTTTCACAAACCCACAATGGGGCGTTTTGCGGGTGATTTATTTATGCTGGATGATGGTGGTGTTTATAAGCTGTCTTTATCTAAAAGATTGTTTGATAAAGTAATTTATTATAGCATAGCTTTGAATATACCAGATAGTTGTGACGACAACATTCTTAGCAAACCTTATCCGAATCCCCAAAAAAGTATTTCATCATCAGTCATTAAGGTTTCGTTTGATGATGGAAGCTTTTTTGAACTTACGCCGAATGGCTCATTGAACATACAAGTCGTTGATCGTAATACTTGCCTAATAATTGAAAGTGATTTTAATAATGAACATGTGAAATACAAAGAAGGCAAAAAATGCGATAAAGCATTTATGATATGCGAATAACGCCCGCTGTGTTTGCAAGATAATTGGACTGCTGATATAAGTGAATATGGAGATTCTTAAAATGGTTGAAGTGAAATACAAATCCTTCTTTGAAATGCCGTTCCTTTTCATGACCATATTTTTGCTTTTGGGTTTTGTTGTTGTGCCCATTTTTGGAATGCTTAAAGCTCTTTGGGATGTCTTCAATGTAGGTATGGACATTGAATCTATAAAATTGTTTGTTCTGTGTGCTATCATACTTGTCGCTTTTGGAATAGCTGTTGTTGCATTTAAGCCGAATGTAAAATGGATTTTTGACGATACCGGAATAACAATGAAATGTTCGGTGAAACTATTCTCGAAGACTTTGCTCGATAAAGTCCAATGTTTTCGTTGGAAAGAAATTGTCCAGCTGGATTTTTACCCGATAGGCGTTTTTGCTTTTTATAAACTTGGAAATGGATGGCTACGTGAAGTTAGTTTAAGCGCTTTTCACACAAATAAAAAAGAAGCTTTGGAGTTTGCCGTAACGAAACTACCATACTATAAGATTTCCGATGTAGCTCGCCAAAAACTACGAAAGAAATATGGAATTATTGTATCCGCCAGCGACTAATCTTGTCACCCCGGACTCCGTTCCGGGGCACTAACCACTGTCTACTGTTTACTTCCTACTTCCTGCTAATCACACCCTTTCTTTCTGTCTTGCCAGGTGCTTTCGTTGAACAGCTGGCCTTCGGAAAGTCCGTATTTTTCTTCGACGCCGGCCTTTGAAATCGCGGTGTTGATGTCGATTTTTCCGCGAATAGCTTGCGTGTATATGTCAATCTTGCGGCGGACGGATTCAGGTTCTTCGTCTAGAAGTTCCAAGCGGAAGTTGCTCACGTTCTGTGCGATGAGCTTTGGCAAAAGCTTGAGTGCAGATTGTGGCTTGCCGACGAATAGCGTGTTGCGGCATTCGGCATCGGATTGCAAGAAGTGGCGTTCGCCTTTGTGGTCGAGAATTTCGACTTTATGTTGTG
>CAMZFJ010000125.1 GCA_947306025.1 uncultured Fibrobacter sp. | reverse complement strand
GCCGGAGCCTGAACCGCAGCAAGCGCCGCAGGTAGAAACGCCGCCGGAAGTGCCTCCAGAGCCCGTTCCAGAAGTAACTCCAGAACCGGAGCCAGTCCCGGAACCGACTCCCGAAAAGACGCTAGAACCGGAAGCTCCGCAAGTTCCTGAAGAACCCGCTCCCGAAGTGAAACCGGATACGCCGGAACCCGTGCCTGTGCCGAAGGAAACTCCGCAACCCGAAGAGCCGAAAAAGGTGGAACCGGAAAAGAAAAAGCCGGTCGAGAAGCCTGTTGAAAAGCCGGTAGAAAAGGTGGCGAAGAAGACGGTCGAAAAGAAAAAAGTCGAAAAGAAGCCTGCGAAAAAGCCGAAGGATGACGACTTTGATATCGACGATTTGAATTTGCAGAAGTCCTTTGAAATGCCGAGCCTCAAGGCGGTGAATCCGATTGATATGGACCCGCTGATGCAGGTGTTCTTGGAACGCGCGAAGGCGAAGATCATGAGCAATTTCAACCCGCCGAACGGCCTTACGATCGATCGTGATGCAAAGACGACGGTGCAGTTTACGGTGGAACGTTCGGGGGTTATAACGAGTGTATTCCTCAAGCGTTCTTCGTCGAATAGCGCGTGGGATCACTTGTCGGTGCGTGCGGTGAAAATTTCGAAGTTGCCGGAACTTCCGCCGACGTACAATGGCTCAAGTCTTGTGTTGCAGTTTAATTTTACGCCGAACTAGGAGTGAGGTCGTGGGGGATGAGGTCGGCGCAAGCGCCTTTGAGGTATGAGAAGTTTGGAATTGAGGTTTTAATGATGAAAAAGATGAAACTGTTTTTTTGTGCGATAGCGTTGATGCTTGCTGCGCCCTCGTTTGCGGCGATTGACACGATTGCCGTGGATGTGGGTATTTCTGTTTTCCAGACGATGCCGATCGGTGTTGTGCCTTTTGAAGAAGAAGGAAAAATCAAGTGGACAAGCGAAGCGCCGCATTTAATCTTAGCGCGAGATGCGAATCTTTCCGGGCGCTTTGAAGCAGTTGCTTCGGATAAGTTTGACTTGGTGCTTTTTAGCAAGAAGCGTGCTCGCCAATACGTGACGGGCAATGCCACGAAACTTTCGAATGGAAAAATCAAGCTCGATTGCTTTTTGTATGCTGCCGAAACAAAGGATTTGTTGCTTGGCGAAAGCTATACTGTAAAGCCTTATGACGTGCGCCAGGCCGTTCATTCGTTCTTTGACAAGGTCGTTTATCGCTTGTTCGGGGAACGCGGTATTGCTACAACAAAGCTTGCGTACGTCTCGAAAATCGATGGCATGAAGCAGGTGATGATTTCGGACTATGACGGTTTTTCGCGTCGCCAGATTACACGTGATTCTTCGATCAACATGATGCCTGTTTGGCAAAAAGGCAATAAGGGACTCGTGTATGTGAACTTCCGCAAGCAGCGTCCGAACCTTTATGCCATTACGTTTGGAGGCAAGGAAACTCCGCTCTTTACGCAGTACAAGCAGACCTTTAGCCCCGCCGTGAACCCGAAGACTGGCGAACTCCTTTTCTCGGTGACGGATGGCGCGAGAACGGAAATTTATCGTGGCGATATCAAGACCGGTTCCGCTCAAAAATTCTTGCACTTGCAATCAAATCAGGTGAGCCCTTCTTGGAGCCCGTTTGCAAGCGAAGTGCTGTTTACGAGCGATCGTGGCGGTTCTCCGCAAGTGTACGCTGTTGGCAAGGACGGTTCAGACGTAAGGCGCATTACATATATGGGCCATTACAACGAACGTGCCAGTTGGTCCCCGGAAGGCGACCGCATTGTCTACACATCCATGGACGATGGCAAAATGAACATTTATACGTGCGCTCTTGATGGGACCGATATTATCCAGTTGACTTCGAACGCCGGGAATAACGAACATCCGTCTTGGTCGCCAGATGGCAAGCTGATTGCGTTTGCTAGTGACCGCGGTGGCAATTATCAAATTTATATTATGCGTAAAGATGGTAGTGGCGTGACTCGCATTACGAATGGTAGCGAGAATACTTCGCCGACATGGTCTTGGTTTTTTGATGAGAAAAAGTAAAATAGAGGAGTGCTAAAGATGGGTAAGTTTTTTAAAGTCGCTTTGATGGGAACTGCTGTAGCCCTGTTTGCTTGGGGATGCAGCAAGGAAAAGCCGGAGACGGATCCTCAACCGAAAACGGCTGAAGCTCCTGTGGATTCCTCGTTGAATCTCGATGCGCTTATTGCGGATACGCTGAGTGCTGATTCTTTGGCTCGCTTGGAAGCGGAACGCCTCGAAGCTGAACGTGCGCGTTTGGAAGAAATAATCAACCGCATTATGGTCGAAGATGTGTACTTCGATTATGACCGCTCCGACTTGACGGAAAACGCGAAGCGTTTGCTTGCGCAAGTAGCAGAAATCTTGGTTAACGAGACTCGCTTTATCGTGACGGTTGAAGGGCATACTGATGCTCGCGGCACCGAAGATTACAACATTTCGTTGGGGGCTCGCCGCTCGACTGTTGTGAGGGATTTCTTGATTGCGTATGGCGTAGATGGCAATAGGCTTATGTCGGTAAGCTATGGAAAAGAACGCCCGAAGGTTTTGGGTTCCGATGAATCCGCTTATTCCAAAAACCGTAGAGCCCATTTCCGCGTATCTATCGCCAATAATGAGTAGGGAGTGAATCATGAATTTGAAGTTTATCTCTTTGGGAGTTGTTTTTGCCTCGTTAATGCTTTCGGGGTGTAGCAGTATTACGATACTGCGAACAAAAGAAATGAAAGCCGTTGGCGATGAAATTATGGTCAAGAATGATTCGGCCTATAAGGCACTTTCGGCAGAGAATGATTCGCTCCGAGTGCAGCTGGATAGCGTTAAGTCTCAGTTGGATGCGGCTGCGGTGGCGCAGAAACGCTTGCAGGCCGAAGTGACGCTCCTTTCGAAACGCATGAGCGAAGAATCGGTCCGTCGCGATACCCGTCAAGAAGAAATCATTTACCGCTTGGATTTGCTCTTGGGCAAGTCTGACAAGATTTTGGCGAAGAAGGTTGTCGTGAATAACGGCGTCTCTAGCGCTGTCATGGAATCCGATGCGGATGCCGCAAAAATGGTAGAAGCCGAGACGATGTTCAATGCTGCTCATTCGGACTACCATCGTGGTGAATACAAACTGGCATACAACGGCTTTAAGCAGGTTTATGAACTTGTAAAGAAAGGCGAAATGGCCGAAGGTGCTCTTTACTGGATGTCACTTTGCTTGATCGAAGCGAATCAGGCCGCAAAGGCCAAAACGCTTTTGACGAATCTTGTTGATTCAAATCCGCAAGGGTTGAAGGCTTGCGCCGGAATGTTTAAGCTCGCTTCGATTTATGGTAAGGAATGCGATTTGGAACGCCAGAAGCACTACTTGCAGAAAATTATTTCGAGCAATACTTGTGCTTCGACGCCGGAATTGGAGCAGGCTGCATTGCAATTGCAGGCGATGCTTGATTTTAGGTCTGCGGACGGGCGCACGGCAGAACAAGTTTGCCGCGAACAGATGCGATAGTTTCGTAATAGGAAAAATAACTGGACCCTTCACTTCGTTCAGGGTGATGAGGTGGAGAAATAAAAAAGCCGGCTTGATGAAGCCGGCTTTTTGTGTAATTGTTTGGACTCTATCGTTCGCCTAGCGGCTCCTCCAGGGTGACAAATTTTTATTCGTCGCGGGCGTCGGGGTTGAAGCGCTTGACGGTGGCGCCGATCTTTGCCATCTTGGCTTCGAAATCTTCATAGCCACGGTCAAGGTGGTAAATGCGGCTGATGGTCGTTTCGCCTTCGGCAATGAGGCCTGCGAGCACGAGAGCGGCGCTCGCGCGGAGGTCGGAACCCATGATGTCGGCACCTTCGAGCGGGAGGCCGCCTTTGATGGTGGCGGTGTTGCCGTTCAGCTGGATGGATGCACCAAGGCGTTCGAGTTCGGCGACGTGCTTGAAGCGGTCGTTATAGACGGTGTCTTGCACGAGGCTGTTGCCCGGAATGGAAAGAAGCGTTGCCATGAACGGGGCCTGCATATCGGTCGGGAATCCCGGGAACGGGAGCGTCATGAGGCTCATCGGCTTGAGTTCTTGCTGGCGGGCATCCACTTCGGCCCAGTCTGCACCGACATTCACTTTGCAACCTATTTCGCGGAAGGCGTCGAGCGTCGAGGCGATATGTTCCGGGATGATGTGCGTGACTTTCACGCGGCCGCGCGTGATGGCGGCGGCACAGAGGAACGTGCCTGCTTCAATGCGGTCGGGGATGGTGATACCAGTGCCCGGGCGGAGGGATTCAACGCCTTGAACGGTGAGGGTGCGCGTTCCGCGGCCCTGGATTTTGGCGCCCATGTTGGTAAGAAAGTCGATGAGGTTGTCGATTTCGGGTTCAAGTGCGGCGTTCTGCAAGACGCTCACGCCCTTGGCAAGTGTTGCTGCCATGAGCACGTTGACTGTGGCACCGACGCTAGAAATCGGGAAATTGAAGTTGCCGCCGGGGAGTCTGCCTTCGCAGGTGGCTTCGACGTAACCGTGCGTGACGGTAATTTTGGCGCCGAGTGCTTCGAGACCTTTAAGGTGAAGGTCCACAGGGCGCGGGCCCCAGGCGCATCCGCCGGGGAGCGAAACGCGGCAGCGTCCGAAACGGGCAACGAGCGGGCCGAGCACATAGAAGCTTGCGCGCATGGTCTTCACGAGTTCGTACGGGGCTTCCAAATGGTCTACGCCGCGAGTGTCGATTTTTAGAGTATGGCTTCCGCCGTTGATGTGGCAACCGATAACGCGGAGCACATCGGACATGGTCTTCATGTCTTTCAAGTGCGGAACGTTTGCGATTTCGGAAACGCCATCGGCGAGGAGCGCTGCGGCCATAACTGCAAGTACAGCGTTCTTTGCACCGGAAATTTCGACTTCACCATTGACAGGTGCTTTTACTTGCGGAACGATAAATTGATCCATATAAACTAAACCTCTTTATTAATCTCTTTGCTGTTCTTTTGTTCGATTGGGTCGTGGACAACGCGTGTTCTTGCGATATAATCGTGCAAAGCCCTCTTTTGCGAATCGATGAGGACAATGAGGTAGCCCAGACCATAAAAATACAAAGTCGCTTGCGTTACTATGCTTGCTATAAAGCGGAACATCGAAAATGCCCACGTGAGCTTTTCGCCGTCAGCCATTTCTACATGAATGCGGAATAGCTTTTTGCCCGGTGTCGCTCCCCAAACGGCGTGGAATACGATAAAGTAAGCCGCTTGGACGAGACTCCAAATCGTAAAGAACGTTTGCATTCCGGGGAGCTTGAGCGCATTGGAAACGATGTCTGATGATGCCGGGTCTTCGATGTACTGTTTTACAATTTCGGTAACGGCGTTTATGTCAATCAGTCCTGCAAGGCTCATGACATAAAGGAAAATGGCTCCGATTATAGATAGAATTATGTTATCTATAATAAAGGCGTTCGCACGTACAAAAAAGCCTGCGTAGCGCTTGCGAGTAATTCTGCTTTGGAGTAAAGTCTCGATAGTCTGCTTTAGAAGTTCTTCTTCAGTGGGTTCCGGGGTCTCGGTTGCTTCGGGATAGTCCTTCCAAGCCTTCCAATTTGTTTCACCGCTGTGCCAAACAAGTGTTTCTTCTTTTATTTTGCCTTCGTTGACAAAATTCCTGATTTCGTCGATAGAGAAAGGGCCTTGACGCCTGTCCCCGTCAGTGATTGAAGTGTCGATATAAAACCATTTCATGTTGTGGAATAATTTAGTAAAAAGTTCGCAAGCCGAAATTTTGAAAAAATTGTAAATTTAGGGGTTATGATGATGTTTAAAATTGGTCAGCGTTACGTTAGCCAAGCCGAGCCCACCCTGGGACTTGGTATTGTTTCTGAAGTCCAGGGACGTACTGTCAAGATTTTGTTCCCTTCTATCGGTCAAGCTCGAATTTACAGAACCGAAGAAGCTCCTATTGAACGTTTTGTGTTGCAAGTGGGTGAGACTGTCAAGAGCGAAAAGGGTGTCTCTTTTGTGGTGGACTCCGTTCGTGAAGATTCGGGAATCATGGTTTATGTCGGGCGAAACGGCAAGGAGATGAAGGAGTCCGAGCTGAGTTCGAAACTTTCGACGGCTCGACCGGCTGTG
>CAMZFJ010000124.1 GCA_947306025.1 uncultured Fibrobacter sp. | reverse complement strand
TTACTGAGCCTTTGGAATTTTTCCTTCGTCAAGGTCGGGATTCCAACGGTCGGCATCGTAACCTTCCATCTTAGAAAGCGTCTTGCCGCGAACGCAGAGGAAGAATCCGAGAATTGCGGCGTCATGGAGGGCGATTACGAGAGCGGTCTTGTAATCAAGTCCAAAGCCGAGCGGAGCGCCCTTGAGGTTTTCCGGGCTCACCCAGAGGATGTAATCTGCCGTAATGAAAGTCATGAACATGCACGGGATAAGTGCAATCCAGAAGTTCTTCTTTTTACTGCGGAGGTAAACCGTGGCAACGCACAAACTGCAAACGGCCATGAGCTGGTTGCTCCAGCTAAAGTAATTCCACAAGATGTTGAAGCCTTCGGGGTTCAAGTTGCTCCAGAAAATAATCACGGCGCAAAGAGCAAACATCGGAACCGTGAGGATCAAACGGTTTCTGATAGAAGTCTGTTCGAGTCCGGTGAGTTCTGCGATCGTGAGGCGCAAACTTCTAAGACTGGTGTCGCCGCTGGTAATCGCAAGGACAATCACGCCCACAACTACGAGAATCGAAATCGGAGCCCAAGGAATCACGGTCGAAACGAGAACGCTCAAAACCTTCACGCCCGAAGCGCCTGTCAAAAGTTCCGGCATCTGGTGATAGATGAACATACCGCCGGCGGCCCAAATCATGCCAATCAAACCTTCGATAATCATCATGCCATAGAACGTCTGGCGGCCTGTCTTTTCGGTCACTTCGGTACGAGCGACGAGCGGGCTTTGTGTGCTGTGGAAACCGCTGATGATGCCGCAAGCAATCGTCACGAATAGCATCGGGATAATCGGTTGACCAGCCGGATGCTTGTGGAAGTTGCTCATGATATCGTTAAAGCAGAATTCATCGAGCACGTTCAAGTTCGGGATGATGCCCACGAAAATGGCGAGCGATGCAAGAATCAAAAGGGCGCCGAAAATCGGATAGATGCGGCCAATAATTTTATCGATGGGGAAGAAGGTGCTAACGAAGTAGTAGGCAAAAATGACAGCGACGGCAACCCAGAAGAGTGTCTGCGAAACGTGGCTGCCGGCGAGAATTGGTGTATTCACAAGGGCTGCCGGAGTGTTGGTGAACACGGCTCCGACGAGGATGAGCGCCACGGATATGAGCGCCATTACAAGCTTTGCCGGGCCCTTGCCCAAGAACTTGCGGGAAAGCGCCGGCACATTGTAGCCGTTGTTACGCATGCTGATCATGCCGCTGAAGTAGTCGTGCACTGCACCGCCAAGCACGTTGCCGAGCGGGAGCAAGATGAACACGATGGCGCCAAACTTGATGCCAAGAATCACGCCAATCACAGGACCGATGCCAGCGATGTTCAAAAGTTGAATGAGAACGTTTTTCCAATGCGGCATGGGGACACGGTCAACGCCGTCCGGATTTGCAAGTGCTGGGGTCTTGCGGTCGTCGGGGCCGAAAGTGCGTTCGACGAACTTGCCGTAGGTGAAATATCCGAGGATGAGGATTGCAACACCAATTAGGAATGTTATCATTTTTTGTGCCTTCTTTAGTTAATTAAAACTGTACCATCGCGTTGATGGAGATGGCTATGTAGGTTTGCCAAAAATAGTTGTTGTGGTCCTTTACGCCATTGTTCTTTTTACCAAATTCGATAGTTCCGCTATTATCTGTATTGACGGATTTATACCAGTTCTCGTAAAAACGCAATGTCGGAGAAAGGCAGAAAAAGTCCGTAATATAATAGCGGATGTTGGCGATTATTGCAACAGCCGAACCCTTTAAGCTAGAATCAAAAAATTCTTTGCCATTGCTAGAGGCGTTGTTCTCGATATTCAAGCTGGAAAATGAATAGCCGAGACCGAGACCCACTTGGAAATATTCAGGAAAGAAAAAGTTATAGGTGGCTTCGAGCCCGAATCGCCAATAGCTTATGTCTTGCTCGTTCATGTTTTCGGGGTTGTGGTCGATAGCGCCCGTTGTAGACCAGTATTGGAACGATAACCCGAAAGAAAATTCGCGGATATTTACGCCGAGGTTGTAGTCGGGGGTTAGAAGAATTTTATTTTGCGGCAAATTGACAATTTCTGTATTGCCTTCCTTATCGGTAATTTTAAGCTCTCTTGAAAAAAAATCACCGCGATTTGCCATAATGCCTATGCCGATACTTGCGTAATAAGAACGCGGCCACTGCGCAAAATCGCTTTCGCTAGGTTGTGCCCAAACAATCCCTGCAAAAAAAGCTAATGCTAAAAGAAATTTTTTCATCTCAATCCTCCCTTAAAAAAAGCACCCTTAATTTAGAAATTTAAGGGCGCCTTGGTAGAATTGGTAATGTATTATGTGCTTTATTCAGCGTATTTGAACATGGCATCAATGCACTTCTTGGCCTTGACGCGCACGCCTTCGTCGAGCGAGATGTGTTCTGCCTTTTCGGGGTGGCGGAGCGCTTCCAATATGTTTTCGAGGGAGTTCGATTTCATGTACTTGCACATGCAGCAGCTACCGATAAAGTTCATATCGGGGTGTTCGTAGTGCATGCGGGCATTGAGGCCGCATTCCGTGAGGAGCAAAATGCAGCTGTCCTTGGGCTGTTGGTTGATGTAGCTGACCATCTGGCCGGTGCTTCCGACGTAATCGCTGAGCATGGCGACGGACGGATTGCATTCCGGATGGCTAATCACCTTGAGATTCGGGTTTTGGCTACGGAAGAACTGGATCAAATCCGGGTCGTAGTTTTCGTGAACGTAACAGCAGCCGTTATAGAGCTTGATGTCTTTCTTGACGCCGCGACGCTTCATTTCGTCGATGATGTTCTGGCCCATGAGAGCATCCGGTACAAAGTAAATCTTGTCGGACGGAATTGTTTCGACGATGTGCATCACGTTACCGCTCGTCACGCAAACGTCGCAGGCGGCCTTCACGTCGGCGGTCGTGTTGATGTAGCAAACGAACGTGTAGTCCGGATACTGCTTGCGGAGTTCTTCGACGTCCTTGCCAGTAATGGAATCGGCGAGGCTGCAACCCGTGAGCGGGCCCGGAATAATCACGTCCTTCTGCGGGTTCAAAATCTTGGCGGTTTCGCCCATGAAACGCACAGCAGAGAAGAGGATCGTCTTTTGCTGGACAGTCGTAGCGTCCTTGCTGAGCTTAAAGCTGTCGCCAGTGAAGTCTGCAACGCCCAAGAGAATTTCAGGAGCGCAATAGCTGTGGGCGAGGATAACGGTGTCCTGTTCCTTTTTGCGCTCGTTGATTTCGTTGATGAGCGGGAGCATCTTTTCCACCTTTTCCATGGTGTAGGTGCAAAGTGCTGCGCCCGGCTTGACGGACTTGAGACGATTGTAAAGTTCTTCTGCGGTCATTGTTGTTCCGTGGTTAAATGCCTAGTGTAAAGATAGTAATTTGAGGGGTGGAGTGCTAGAGTAAATGTAAGTTTAGAGTTCCAAGTTACTAGTTACTAGAAATGTTCTTATTGCAATCTCTAGTAACTAATAACTAGTAACTAGCCCGAAGGGCGAAGTAACTATTAACTAGTAACTGCGCCGTAGGCACGCTAATACCCAGCCCATTCTGCGCTAATGGAGGGGCTTGCTTCGCGGATGCTTTTTTCTTCTGTGGTTTCTTCTTTGCGGGCGATGTCGCCGTTTGCGATGCGTTCCTTGATTTCGTCAAATGTTTTGGGAGGTACTGAATCTGGAGTATTGTCGCCGAGCACTTTGCAGGGGGCCGCTTCGGATTCTTTTGCCTTGTCTTTCACGGGCGTGTATTCGCGGAGCGCTTCGACGGTGTAGAATTTGTCTTCTTCGGGGCACCAGGCGGTAAGCGCCTTGCCATAGCAGCAACCGGAATCAAGACCGATAAATCCGGGAATGTTCACGAAGCCTTTCTTGGCCCAATGTCCAAAGACAACCGTCTTGTTCCATGTGACTTGTTCGTACCATGGTTTGTCATTCCAGTTGCGGATGGAAAGGAGCACTTCGGGGCTCATATCTTCGAGGCGCGTTTTGCCCGGTTCGAGTCCGGCGTGTACGAGCAAGGCGTGCGGCGTATCGCGCCAAAGCGGCCAGTTCTTGACGGTGTCGCGGATGTAAACCCATTCATCGAGCGAGAGCGCCTTGAAACGCTTCTTTTGCTTTTCGGTCCAGCAACTTTTGGGTGTATCCATCATGCGGATGAGGTGTTCCTCGTGGTTCCCGCGGACGGTCAAAATGCCGATTTCTTCGACAATGCGCATGGCGCGAAGCATGTCGGGGCCTTTGTTAATAATATCGCCGGTCTGGTAGATGGTATCATTACCGCGGACAAATCCGAACTTGTCAATCATTTCGGAAAGTTCGTCCGCACAACCGTGCACATCACCGATATATAAAGTTCGTTTCATTGTTTTAGTAGACTGTAGGAAGTAGACAGTAGGAAGGTTTTGGTCATTAGTTGTTGGTCATTGGTCAGTAGTATTTTTGGTATCGCGACGAAGTCGCCAAATTTTAATCTAATAACTAGTAACTAAGTTCTAATAACTGCGGCGAAGCCGCCTAAAGATGCACTGCCTGGCGCAATTTGTTCATTTCGTTTGCTGTGAGTTCGCGGAATTCGCCAGCGGGCAAATCGCCGAGCTGGATTTGGCAATAACTCACGCGTTTGAGGTCGCGGATTTCGTAACCGACAGCACGCATCATGCGACGGATTTCGCGGTTCTTGCCTTCGATAAGCACAAGTTCTGCAAATCCGTTTTCGAGATACACGTCTGTAGCAAATGCGATTTCTTCAGGTGCGTTAGGATCTTCGGGGTCGCGGATGTCGACGCCTTCGACTAAACGCTGGGCTGCCGATTCGCTGAGCTGGCGTGTGGTCCACACGTAGTAACTGCGCGGCACTTCAAAGCTCGGGTGCGTGAGGCGGTAAAGCAATTCGCCATCGTCGGTGAACAGCAAAAGGCCGCGGCTCTGCAAGTCGAGTCGTCCAACGTATTTAAAGTTGTGGTATCCCGGCGGCAGGTAATCGTAAACCGTGCGGCGGCCTTGTGGGTCGTCCTTGGTGCAGACACAACCTGCAGGCTTGTGGAACATGATGACTTTGGTTTTCTTGTTCGTAGGAATTTTTACGATTTTTCCATCGACTATCACTTGGTCTTTGAATTCATCCACTTGATGGCCGAGGTCGGAGATGGTTTCTCCGTTCACTTGGACGCGACCGCTGGCGACGAGTTCGTCGGCGGCACGGCGGCTAGCAAAACCACTGAGAGAAATGTACTTGTTGATACGCATAAATTTACCTGTCTGTCATCCCTGTCATCCTGGAGGCACAACGTGCTGATAGGATCTATTAATTTTTTTGGTCATTGGTCAATGGTCATTGGTCAATAGCAGTAACTAATGACTAATAACTAACAACTAATTTTCCTCATTCTCTGTTTTCTTCAAAAATGCGGGTCGCTTTTTCGGCTTTTGTTCCGGTTCTTTTTCGGGCGGGTAGAGCAAACCAAAACGGAGCCCTGCTGTACTGATCTTGAACGTTTCGACGCGGAGCTTTTCAAGAAGTGAACGCAACCAGAACAATCCGCAAATGATAACTTCGTGGCGGCCATTGCCAAGTCCCGGGAGCATCGCGCGGAGTTCCTTCGAAAGGTTCGTGATGCGCGTTGTAACCGCTTCGAGGTCGGCAAGACTCATTTCGAGTCCTTCAATTGCCTTGTAATCAAAGTTCTGACAGTTCAAGAATACCATGGCGAGCGCTGTACCTGTTCCACCGATAAGGTAGACGGGCTTTTTCGTCATGCCCTTGAACGACAAATCCTTGAAAGTTTCCTTGATAAACTTCTTGTATTCCGGGCCGGGAATCGGGCCCATCGCCTTGAACATCTTGAGGGCGCCAACAGGAATCGAGAACGTCGTTTCGCCATTGCTGAGTTCCGTGGAACCGCCTCCGATGTCGATTGTAACGTTGCCCGGTCCATGCTATTCCTTGACGGAACGGTACGTGAGCTTGCCTTCTTCTTCGCCGGTGATGACGCGTGGCTTGACCCAAACTGCTTTTTCAACGGCTTCAATCACTTCGTCCGGATTTGAAGCCTTGCGCATGGCTTCAGTCATGGCGACTGCTTTCAGGTCTGCGCCAAGAGCGTGCAAGTCCATGCGGAACTTGGTCATAATCTGCACAAGTTCTTGAATG
>CAMZFJ010000123.1 GCA_947306025.1 uncultured Fibrobacter sp. | reverse complement strand
CTCGATGCGCTTAGCATGGAAAAAAGCCGTGAAATCCTCGCCGAAGCGGACATGAAGATTTTGCTTGTGGATGGTTCGACAGGCTCACCAACCTTGCCTGAACGGTCGTTCTCGACCGCAGGGAGGGAAAGTAAGCCCGACCTTACCGTCTACTCCAAGAGCGATTTGCTAGACGAATTCGACAGGTCCGCCGACCTTAGCGAGGTCACTGCCTGTGCTGAGCAATGTCGAAGTGAACTTGCCGAAGTGCCTGCAAATGCGGTCCTTCGCATTTCTTCCAAAACGGGTGCGGGCCTTGCGGACCTTAAGCGCGTCATGAACGCTACGCTCTTCAAGAAAACGGAAAATTCCGAAGACCTCTGGATCACGAGCGAACGCGAAAAGGCTTGCCTTGAAGAAGCCCTTGCTGGCATAGACCGCACACTTTCGCTTATTCGCACGAATCCGGCGGTCGAGCTTATTGCGTTTGAAATGCAACTGGTGCGCCGTGCGCTCCAAAGTATAACGGGCGAAATTTCGTCCGAAGATGTTTTACAAAAGATTTTTGCGGGGTTCTGCATTGGGAAATAGCTATATCGGCGTTATTCTCGCCATCTTTGCGTTTGGTACTTACATGGTCCCGCTCAAAGCGTGGCCGAAGTTCTCGTCTTGGGCTTATCTTTCGTGCGTGGGGTTGGGGCTTGCCGTTGGCGAACTTATCATTTCGCTTGTCTCGGGGACGCTTTGCGTTTTGCCGGTCGGTCTCCTTTGCGGATTCTTGTGGGTGATCGCGGGCGCGTTTTGCTTTTGGGCGGTAAAGGTCGAAGACTTGGCGGGTGCCGGTGTTCGTGCGATGGGCATGAGCATCCTGGCGTCGTTCCTGAGCGGCGTCCTTGTTTTCTCGGAATCGACGTTGCTGTATTTCTCGATCCCGGCGATAGTTCTTTTGCTTTTCGGCCTCAAAATGCTAGCACCTCCTCAAGGGAATGTCTTTAAGAATTGGCGCTCGTTGTTGGCCGGTGCCATATTTGGCTTGTTCCTTATTCCGTACAAGTTTACAGATATTCCTTTGCTCGAATTCATGAGCTCGTTTACGATTGGTATTTTTATTGCTGCACAACTTTTGGTCGGAATTTTGTGTATAAAGCGTCGCGCGATTTTTGAATTTCGCTTGGCCCCTTCCGTTGTTTCCGTTTTTATGGGACTTTTGTGGGTGATTGGGCAGCATGGATGTTTTTGGGCAATCGATACCAAGGGCGCCTTGGGCTATGCCGTCGGCTATCCGCTGACGCAGTTGAACTTGCTGGTCAACTTGCTTTGGGGTGTTGTCGTCTTCCACGAATACCCTACAAAACCGGAGAGGATTAGGCTTGCTATTGCGACCATGGTCATTCTTGGTGGTGCCGTATTGCTTGCCATGTCCAAAATGTAGGGATTTGTTCCGTTTTTTTGTGATTGTTGTAGGTTATTGGCGTTCTGTCAACGGAAAAAGCGTAAAAATAACATATAATTTAAAGCAAATCTCCCATAAAAGTATATGTTTATGGTATGAGATTTGGGAAATATTTTTTAATCGCCTCTTTGTTTGGGGCCGCATCGACGTGGGCTATTAAAGCTGCACCGTTTTTAATCAATTCTACGCAGCCAGATGGCTCTGTGGTGCAAATCCGTAAGGTCGGAAACGAACACTTTAACTATACGGTTACAGGTGAAGATAGCGTGCTTGTGGTGCGCGATTCCAGTGGTTATTGGAACTATGCCGACGAACATGGCAAAAAGACCGGAATGAGGGTCCATGCCAAGTCAAAACGTAGCGCAAAAGAGCGAAATTTCCTGAAAAAACGCAATTCTCGTGAAATTCTTGAAAAATTCCGCGAAAAACGCTTGAAACAGCTAGAAGAACAGCGCGAAAACGAGCCGCAGGTACTTCGTTCCTCGTCTCCCATGTTGGATAATGCTTGGGGTGGGGGCGGAGGAACCAAAAATACCAATACCCCAACTCGACCGACTTTAAATTCTGTTAAAAAAGAAGGTGATGTTCGCGGACTTGTTGTCCTTGTCCAGTTTAGCGATGTAAAGTTCAAACGCGATAACGCCAATGAGGAATACCACGATTTCCTCAATAAAGAAGGCTATTCAAATTACTATATGAAAGGCAGTGCCAGAGACTTCTTTATTTTGAATTCTTCTGGAAAATATCGCCCTACATTTGACGTGTATGGACCCGTGACGCTTAAGGGTAATCGCGATTCGTATGGTGCCATGGTCGATCCCAATAACATCGCGGCAGGTGCAGTCAACGCCATCAGCGAAGCGATGGATTCTCTTGTGGCGGCGGGTGTCGATTTTACACCTTATGATAGCGACAACGATAAAATTGTTGATTTTGTCTATATGATTTATGCGGGTGTCGGTTCTGCAGATACTGATGTGCAAACCGCCATTTGGCCGCATTCTTACAATGTTAGCAAGCGCCTTACGCGCAATATATCCATGTATCGTTACGCCTGCTCTCCAGAAATTGATGGTCAGGCGTATTTGTACCGCAAAAGTACCGATGCGTTAAATGGCATTGGAACGTTCTGCCATGAATTTAGCCATGTCCTTGGCTTGCAAGACCACTATGATGTTGGCGTGAATGAATCACGTACGAAGGCTCGTTATACGCCGGGAGCTTGGGATTTGATGGATGCCGGTTCTTACAACTGCCCGCAGAATAAGTATATGTCGACGTCTTGTTCGCCTGCGAATTTGTCTGCTTTTGAACGTTTTAGCTTGGGCTGGCTCGATCCGCGCCGTTTGGAAATTTCGGATACGACATTTGTCTTAAATGCAATTCAAGAAAATGACGGTTTGGTATTGACTTCGAAAAACGATAATGAATATTACTTTGTCGATTTTCGCTTGAAACAAGATTTTGACACAGGCCTTCCGAATCAGGGAATGTTGATTTGGCATATCAATTACGACAGGTATTCTTGGATGTACAACGAAGTCAACACTTCGGATCCCATGCGTGTGGACTTGATTGAAGCCGATGGTAAAGCGGATGGCTATACGACTAAAGATGATGCGTTCCCGACGAATAGAGTTAATAAATTTAATGGATTTGTGACATGGAGTGGCGATAGCCTTGGACTTGAAGTTTATGATATTAAAATTGTCGATGACTATGTAGAATTTAAAACTCGTGGCAGTCGTGTGGCTCCAGTTTTGTCATCTTCGAGTGTTGCAAAGTCATCTTCAAGTTCTGCAAAGTCTTCGTCGAGCAAGGCGGTATCGTCATCGAGCAAGGCAACGTCTTCATCGAGTAAGCCTGTGTCGTCATCGTCTTCTAGAGTAAGCTCTTCGTCGGTTGCTTCGAGCAGCTCTGTAAAGCGTTCGTCGTCTTCCGTTTCGTCTAGTTCTTCGAAAGCCAAGAGCTCGTCGAGCAGTGTCCATGTATTTGAACTGAGTTCCTCTTCTGATATCGTGATGATTTCGGAAAGAAGGCTTGCTTCCTTTGCGGTTCGATTCTTCGTGGATAATCGAATTCTGAGAGTCGATGCGAACTTTGAAGGGCGCAAGACGGTCAATTTGTTCGATGCAAACGGAACGCTGCTTTTGAGCAACACCTTCGCCGATCAGTATTGCGAAATTAGCATGGATGCCTTGCGCGGGAAATCTTTTGTGATTGTAACGCTAGAATCCGGCGGACAACTCATAAAAACAAAGAAAATTCGAGTGAAATAAATTTGGGGCGTAAGCCCCTTTTTTATAGGGTCATTTCGGCTTAAGTCTTGGAAACGTCGTTCTTTAGTACCGTCATCGGGCTTAGTGCTTTGAAAACGTCGTTCTTTTTGTACCGTCTTCCTGAACGGAGTGAAGGATCCAGTGCATATTTTTTTGAAAAATATCTAAATTGTTTTATATGAAAAAACTTTTCGCTCGAATTGCTTTAAGTTGCGCCTTGGTTCCCGCTTTGCTTGCGGGTACATCCATGGCTGCTGTAAATTTACCGGTGCATAAAGAAGTCCTGGATAACGGGCTTACGGTGCTTTTATACCCCAACAAGCAGGCTCCTACGGTGAGTTTCCGCCTGTTTTATGTGACCGGTTCTGTTCACGAAGTTCCGGGCAAGTCCGGGCTTGCTCACATTTTGGAACATGAACTGTTCAAGGGAACGAAAAAGGTCGGCATTTCGGATAGCATTGCCGATGCCAAGTTCATTGCAACTCAAGACTCCTTGCAGGCGCTCATTCGCCCGGCAAAGTTGGCTCACGATACGGCTCTTGTCAAGAAGCTGACTGCCGAGCACGATTCTGTGTTGAATGAACACCGCAAGATTTTTGTGAAGGATGAACTTTGGGGCGCTTATCAAGCTGCCGGTGGTACTGGGCTTAACGCCTTTACAAGCGATTTGCTGACGGCTTACACGGTCACGCTCCCCAAGAACAAGATTGAACTTTTCATGTGGCTCGAATCGGACCGCATGCAGAATGCCGTATTGCGCGAGTTCTATTCGGAACGCTCTGTTGTGCGTGAAGAACGCCGCATGCGCTATGACGATCGCCCGACGGGCCGCTTTTACGTAACGCTCAATTCCATGATTTATGAAGCGTTCCCGTACCGCGTGCCGACCATTGGCTGGCCAAGCGATATCTACTACTTGACTCGTGAACAGGCGGATGAACATTACCGCAAGTACTACAAGCCGCGCAATGCCATTCTCGTTATGGCAGGTGACCTTGATACGCTTGAAACGATGTCGCTTGTCAAGAAGTATTTTGGACCGATTCCGACGGGCGATGCTTTCCCGGATCTTACGGTGCGCGATCCGGAACAGGCGGGTGAAAAGCGCTTGATCGTAAAGCGCAAGGATGCTCCGAATTTGTACACGCTCGTCTTCAAGACTCCGGCTGTTGGCGATAGCACTCTTTACGCGCTCGACATAGCCGAAGGCGTTTTGAACGGACGTTCCGGTCGCCTTTACAAGCGCCTTGTCGAAGAAGAAAAGCTGGCTGTTGGCGTAAGCGCAAGCAATAGCCCGAACAAGTATGTTTCGGAGTTCTCTGTCCGCGTGAACCTCCGCCCCGATGCTAATCGCGAAAAGGTCGAGAAAATCGTATGGGAAGAACTTGAAAAGCTCAAGAAGGAACAAGTCAGCGAACGCGAATTCCAGAAGGTGAAGAACCGCGCTTATGCAGGCCTTATCCGCAGTTTGACGGATATGGAAAATGTGGCGACCATGCTTGGTTGGTACGAAGTTTATGGCGATTACCGCATCTTCCTCAACTGGGCTGATAATTTGGACAAGGTAAATGTTGCCGAAGTTCAGGATGTGGCTAAGAAAACATTCGTTCGCGAAAAGTCCGTTGCCGGATTCTTGGTGAAAGAATAGGAGCAGCTTCTTTTCCGCATCGGCGAATACGCCAAAGCGTTAATCAATACGATAAAACCCCGGCTTCAACGCTGGGGTCTTTTTTGTGGAAAATTTTGAGATTATTCGTTCTCGATGGTTTCGATTTTTTTCGAGAGTTCACTCGCGAGCTGAGAATCTTCGTTGTAGATGGCGTTGATTCTTTGGCAGCTGAGTTCGAGCAGTTTACGTGCTTCGATGGAATCGCTTTGCTTGCGGAGGATTCTCAAAGCCTTGTCGATTCTTTCGATGTCGTTCTGGTCGGGGTAGCCCTTCATGAACGTGTAGAAAAGCTGGATTTGCGTGTTGTAATCGTTATCGGATTCGCATGCGAGCAAGAACGGGATGACGCGCACGTTAAGGAGCTTCGAAAGGTCACCCATGAACGTGTTGAGCGTAAGCCCTTTCGGGAATAGCTCTTCGGTGTCTTTTTGAATGTCTTCGGTGTTGACGAAATCGCCTTCTTCGAATTGCGAAAGCATTTCGTTGAGCATGTCCATTTCGCTTCGCTTTGCTTGTTCGCGGTATTTTGCCTGGTAGTAAATCGGGAGTGTCGTGAGGCAATAGTGCGCTTGGTTTGCTCCGATGAATTCACCGATGTAGTAGATGTCGGCCTCTTCTTTGAGGATATCTTCTTCGTTGGTGAAATTTCCGATGCGGGCCGGAATGGGAATCACTTCCATGTTCGAAAGTTCATGGAGGCGTTCGCGCATGGCATCGACGTCTAAATTTTCGGGAAGTTCAACGCCGTTTTCTTCCATCGTCTTGAGAAAGTTGTTGAACTTTGCATCGACGGCGCGGT
>CAMZFJ010000122.1 GCA_947306025.1 uncultured Fibrobacter sp. | reverse complement strand
ATGTCTCGCCAAACGAAACTTGCTTATTTTGCTTGTATTCAGCTTTGGTGGCCACCTTGCCGTTCTTGTGGTAGCGGATGACTGTTCCTTCGATGTAACCGTTTGCGTACGGGAGTTCCGTCTGGAGGGTGCCATCCTTGTAGTATTCCTTGGTGACTCCTTCACGGCGGTCATTCACGTAGTTCGATTCGCGCTTGAGCGTACCGTCGTCGTAGAATTCCTTTTCGAGGCCTTCCTTCTTGTCGTTGACGTAGGTGGCTTCGAAGCGGACGTTCCCGTTCGGATATTTTTCAACACGAACATCGTCGCATGCAGTCAAGGCTAATGAGCCCGCCGCGATGAATAGAATAAATGGAAGTTTCATGCGTACTCCTTATAGTGTGATTTTTCCCGCCGTAGCGAGTAGCCCAATCATGTATAACATCCCATCGTAATAGCGCCAAAAACGGTAAGGTACAGAGAGCGCCGCTAGTCGTCTTACGAACGGCGTAATGCGCGGATCGTCAATCGGTAGTACTTGTGTTGCGGCTGCGTTCATCGCAATTAACCCCGGAGTTGCGTTTCTCCCTTGGTGCGGGTACGGACCGCCATCGACCGCATAGTCGGAAAGGTAAGGAGTGCTATTCTGGAAAAAGAGCAAAATGCGTTCGCAAATTTCTTTTTCGCTTTCGTGTCCGCGGAAGAGTGCGTAATCAAGGCTTAAGTTTAGAGCTACACGCCATGCGTCACCGCTGAAATTATTGCTCTCGGGGAACCAGGGCATGGCCTTGGGGGTGCCGTCGTATTCGGCGTAGTCCGGGCAAAGCCCTGTGACGGGGTGCGCTGCTTTTTGCAGGAAATCAATACTAGCGTTTGCGACTTCGAACCAGGATTCGTCACCAGTAGCTTCGGCAAATAAGCGGTAGAACGCCATGGTGTGGTAGCTAGGGTCCGTGAAGTCGTTTCCGAGAACGGGGGAAAACTTGATCAAGTTCCGTTCGGGGTCTATCATTGGCCCGACAAGTTCGTTTTGTGGCTTGTACTTGATGTCGTTGATGAGTGCTATAGCTTCTTGGTGCAAGTCTTCGCGATTGAATCTCTTTGCTGCGATAAGGAGTGCCGTTGCAAAGAATTCCTCGCTATCGGGGGAAGCTCCCGGATCCATCTTGGAAAAATCAGTTGTATTGACTTGCCACGAAAAATAACCTTTGTGTGGACCTTCGTTATTGCGGACAAATCTTTTTGAAAAGTTCCAAAGTTTATCGAACGTGACTTCGTGGTCTGTCAGTGCGGCGATGAACATGCCATAGCTCATGCCTTCAGAACGGATTTCATCGTGACCGATGTCGATGATGTATGCCATGTCGTCGGAAGCTTCAAAATAGATACGCTCGTCAATCGGGTCGCCCTCAAATAGCTTGCTATAGGCATTCTGAATAAGCTGGTCCGCGAAATTGGGACCATATCCGGCTTCAACAAATAAATCACGCGTAGGGTAGCGTTGCAACATCATTCTCAGTTCCAAAAATTTCTAAATCAGTTATATATTTTAAAATAAATAAATTCGTATCTTAATTGTGGAGGGTCACATGGCAGATATATTGATTTTGGGTTATGGACCGGCTGGAATCTCGGCTGCTCTTTATGGTCTTCGTGCTGGTCTTGAAGTTCAGCTAGTCGGAAAGGACGTGGGCGCTCTTGCCAAGGCTCATAAAATCGAAAATTATTTTGGTCTAGAGAAACCTCTTACGGGTGCAGAACTTGCCGAAGTCGGTAAAAAACAGGCGCTTGCGCTTGGCGCCCAGATTGTAGACGACGAGGTGACGGACCTCATGTTTGATGGCTTTGGATTTGCCGCTACAGGCTTAAATGGAACGTATCGTGGAAAGGTCTGCGTGATGGCGACTGGCTCTGCCCGTAAAAAGACTCCGATTCCAGGTATGGCAGAAATGGAAGGCCATGGCGTGAGCTATTGCGCTGTTTGCGATGCGTTCTTTTATCGTAAAAAGGATGTGGCGGTACTTGGTTCGGGCGAGTATGCGCTGCACGAAACGACTGAACTTTTGTCTGTAGTCAACAGTGTGACGCTTTTGACGAATGGTGCGGAACTCACGGCAAAGTTCCCGGAAAATGTGAAAATCGAGAACCGCAAAATTGTTGCGCTTAAGGGTGCCGGCAAGTTTGAAGGCGTGCGTTTTGATGACGGCCTTGAAGAAAATTTTGATGGACTGTTTGTGGCCATGGGTAGCGCGAATGCAACGGATTTGGCTTTGAAGGCTGGTGCTGCGTTTGATGCCGGAAAGCTCGTGCTCGATAAGGATTTCCAGACGACCGTTCCTGGGCTTTTTGCTGCGGGTGACTGCACGGGTGGCACGCTCCAAGTGGCTGTCGCTGTGGGCGAGGGCGCTATCGCAGGCCTTGCTGCGATCAAGTACCTGAGAGAACATAGAGAATAATGCGGCTTTGCCGCAGTTCTGAGTTTTGAGTTACTAGAACAATGTGTCATCCTGAGCGTGGTTCGACAGGCTCACCAACCTACAAGGTCCCTGAGCTTGCCGAGGGGTAATGTCGAAGGATCTGGTAAAGTTCACTAAATGCGTCGAATTACTTTACTCACAAATCCGGATAAATGTAATTTGAATTGCCCGCTATGTTTCTTAAACCAGCGGGCTTTACTTCATTGTGATGCTTCAAATGCTAGAGATGATAATCGGGATTGTGTGTTGGATAGTGAAAATGCGCGCTTAGCGAATAGTAACGGGGAACGTTTTTCTGATTGTGATAAGGAACGTAATTGCAATAAGGAACGCCGCGCGTTTGGCATGGGCGAAATGCCTTTTGAAGTTGCGCGGACGGCGATTGAAAAGTATGCTGCGGAACGCTATGCTTCAGGGAAACGTGTGTTGCGAGAAGTGATTCCCTCGACGATGGGAGAACCTCTACTTTATTCGCATTTCGAGGATTTGTTGTCGCTGTGCCGTTCGATGGAACTTCCGCTGAATTTAACGACGAACGGAACGTTTCCGGGCAAGTGGGAGAGTGACGCTGGAATGGCGGAGTTGCTTCGTGCGTGTAGCGATATCAAGGTGAGTTATCTTGCGTCGGAACAATTTGATGGCTGGAAAGCGAACGTTGAAAAGTTGCTGGATGTGCGACAGAAGTTGATGGCGGATGCTGTGCAGGGCGGATGCGCCGAAAATGCTGCGAGGCCTGCGGCTGTTTCGATTCAGGTGACGTTGCATAAAAAGAATGTGGATAAGGCCGCGGAACTTGTATCGTGGGCATCTTCGGTTGGAATCAATCGCATCAAGTGGAATCCGGTTGTGCTTTTGAGCACCGCTTCGCAAGAACTCCGCGAAATGTATGCGCTGGATGATTTGCTGCTAGAATCGTTGCGTCAGGAACTTCGGAACGGCGCGCTTTCGGCTTCGAATGTGAAGCATGAAGGGAGTTTGTTCTTTAATAATGGCAAGGACTTTTGTGCTGTTGGCGGAAAGTGTGAGTCTTGCCCGTTTGCAGACGAAGTTTGGATTTGGCCCGACGGTCACGAGGACCATTGCCCCAATCCGGAAAGAAGGTGGGGAGAGGCAGAATAGCGATTTTTCCCACTATTTAAATTATTTACTTGATTTTGGGAAATTTATACTATATTCTATCGTTTGTGTGAATCGTGAAAAAGTTGGCAATATTGCTTGTTTTGGCCGAAATTTCGCAAAATTGAAGGAATTTTATAGCTTAAAAATAACGTATGTTGTTGACTGTAAACGATTTATATAAACGAGTTGTAATGTAATAAAATATGGAGATGAAAATGTCCGAAGAAAAAAAAGTTGTTTCTAACGAACCTGAAGTCGTGTGGAACGACTCGAACATGAAGAGCCTTTATGTGAATGCGACCAATGTTGTTGCCGGTCGCGAAGAAGTTATGGTGCTCTTGGGCGTGAATCGCGCCTGGAAAATGAATCAGGAAAAAGTCGATGTTGATCTCGCCGAACGCGTGGTGATGACTCCGTTCACGGCAAAGCGCCTTGCCATTATGCTCGGTGCAACCCTCAAGGCTTACGAAGCCAAGTACGGAAAAATCGAATTAGGTATCCCGGAAGCTAATAAGGGCTAATTTTTACACCTCAAATGGGCTCTGGGGCCTATGGTCTCAGGACCTTTTGAGGTGGTTAATAATAAATTTCTAATATTATTGGGTATATGGAAGGAAAGGAGTATAGAATGAGGAAATCTGGTGTTGTTTTGGGTCTTTCGCGAGTTGTCATTCCTGGCGCTTGTCCTCGCTTGACGGGGATGACCGGGAATCTCCTGCTTGCAATCCTTCTTACCATAGCCCTCGTCGCCTGTGGCGACGATAGCGGGACATCTGCAAATGATGATGATTCGTCTTCAAGTAGTGTCACCCTGAGTGGAACGTCAGTGGAGTCGAATGGGGCTAAGACATCGAGCTCTAGCAAAAAGGTAGAGTCTAGCTCCAGCCAAAAGACTGTTTCTTCTTCTTCTGTCAAGAAGGAATCGTCATCTTCCGTAAAGGCAGCCTCCTCTTCCTCTGTCATTCCCGCCTCGAGCGGGAATCTCCCTTCATCTTCCAGTAAAAAAGATGGCGGATCATCGTCTGCTATGACGAGTTCTTCATCTTCGAGTAAAAAAGAATCCTCTAGTAGCGAGTATGTTCCGTTCGATCATTCATGGACGTTGGCTAGTTTTTATGAAGTTGGCAAAGATGCATATAAGCAGTTTACTGACACTCGTAATGGTCGCAGTTATTATTACATAACAAGAACATCTAGCAAGACAGGAAAATCTGTAACCGTCATGGCTGAAAACCTGAATATTGGTGAAATGGTTCTTGGCGAAAATAATCAAAATGACGATGCTAAAATAGAACGTTACTGCTATAATAACGATACAACGAAATGTGATGAATTTGGCGGGCTCTATCAATGGGCTGAAACGATGCAATTGCCTAGTCGATGCAATACCGAGAGTTGTTCCGATTTAATACAAGAAAACCATCGAGGAATATGCCCGGAAGGTTGGCGCTTGTTTACGTGGGATGATTATGAAATTGTTAGTGAGTATGAAGATAAGTTTGATGATGGTGTAAAAGGGTTGCGTTCAACCTATAGATTCCGTGGTACGAATCAGAGTGGTTTTTCACTTACTGGGGCTGGAATAAGAAAAATAAGTGGTGAATTTGGCAATATAGAGGATGCTTTTTTTTGGTATTTCCCAGAGGAAGATGAATATGATGTATCTTATTATGTCCATACTGGGTATATATCTTCTACAGGCCATTTCCCAACAAAAGATGATGGTGATGTTAAAATACAAGGCCGTTCTGTTCGTTGTGTTAAACTTGAATAGTCTCCTTATAAAAATTTAAAGGCGGATTTTATCCGCCTTCCTTGCGTTATTCCGGCATGGAGCCGGAATTCCTTCAAAAGTTTAATTAAAATCGGAGTACGCTGGTGCTCCAAAGGCAATCCTTATGTCCAAAATGAATAATAACTCCCGTAAAAACAATAAAAACACCAAGAATACCGCCAAAAAAGCGCTGAGGTCGAAAATAAGTTCCAAGAAGAACTTTAAAATGGACGCCTCCGGCGTCTATGATTGCGCTCGACCATAAGAATGGGCAAGCCCGTTCTTGCGGCACTCGCTTGCTCATTACTGAAAATCTTGAACCTCGTTGAGGCGCAAGCGCCTCCCTTTACGGCTCGGAAATGAAAACAAACAAGTTTGTTTTCGCTTCACTCGCCTTGCTGGTTGTGATAGATGCTTCTGCGGGGTTTCCAGAAACCCTTTCGCCTCAACCATGCCAAAAATGCGAGCATTTTTGTCGCGGCATTCGGCTGTGAAGGTTTTGATGTCGAAAAAATTGATGCGTATGCAAGTCAGTTTGAAGCGATTGCGACTACAATTAGTAAAAATGCTTCGTCTGCAATCGAGTCTTTTAATGAATTTGATGTTACGAATGTTGGTGTGCCTAAAAAATTTAAACCGTTTCTTATCGGAATAGCGAGATTGCCGAAACGGTCTTGCTATTCCCGTTTCGCCCTTCGGGCTTGCCTGCAACTTTGTTGCAGGACAAGGCTTCCGCTCTACGTTTCACTTCGTTCACTATGAGCGTAATCGAACTCACGACTTCGTCGTTCGTTCTCAACCTCATTATGCAAACAAAAATAAAAGGCCACCAAATGG
>CAMZFJ010000121.1 GCA_947306025.1 uncultured Fibrobacter sp. | reverse complement strand
AGCGAGGGCAATCGCATGTTCACGACCACCGCTACCAACAACGAGAATATTCATATAGCGTATCCTTTGTTTTTTACGGAGGAAAATGTAGAAAAATGCGAAACCCGAATTATTTGATTTCTAGGAAAATCACCATTTTATTCTTCCCATAACTTTATTCTTTTTCCCCTTACATCCAGGCACAAAAATATTTTTCAAATATTGGTAAAACTGCACTTCTGATTTGCGAGCACCAAAATGGGATTTCTTTACGTATTCGAAACGTTCGTCAAGACTTACATCAAAATTTTTCCCCTTCCAATTGAAGGAAAAAACGTTCCACTCCTCTTTTACCGGCTTTTCTTTAAAATCTTTTCTCACTTCATTTTCCAAACTATCCAATATTCTGATTTGTTCTTCAGAAACGAACTTAGAATCTTCACATTCACTAGACCAAATCTTCTTTTGGCCATTTTTCGTTTTTGAATAAATGTAAAATTCACGACCATAAGTGACTATAGTTATATCATCATCCAATGAGAGCGTTTCATCAAAATTTTTATAATAGTAGTATCGGCGAAGAAAACCGTCTAATACAAAATAATGTTCTGAGTTTTTCTTATAATACGGGTAGGCTACAGTATCTATTTCCTCTTTCAAGCCAAGGAATTCACTAATACTATCTTTCTCTTCAACATTTTCTTCTTCGCACCCCATCAATGCGAAAATAAATAACAAAATTAAGCACTTACGAAAAAACTTTTTTTTCATCATTTAGCTCCTAGATTTAAGCCCAACAACCCACCTTACGGCTTACCGCTCTTTGGGCCGTATTCTATTTTACCGTCATGGCGGATGATTACGTAATCGCAAAGTTCAAGTGGATCTGATTTCGAAAAATTTTCTTCACAACGTTTCATACGAGATACAACGCCTCGATATTTGGCCCAAGGATTAAATTCATCAATAGCAATATTGAAAAAATCTTCCCCTTTCTGAACAGTAGCAGCCGAAACAAGAACATCGCCATTATCACTCAACATAAAAACATACAACGGCACGATCCAATCACTCAATTGCAGTGTCGCCACATAATTTCCTGACATATTAAGTTTTTTCCAAACACTATCTTTGGAGATCTTTTCGGCCATAACAATAAAATCCCGTTCATAAAAAAGACTCATTCCACCATCATTTCTCAAAAGTTTCTTCTGCTCAAGCCATTTTTCAAATGACGGATTTTTACGAACCGCTATAAGCGTTTTCAGAAAAAGCTTAACACTTTCAACGGGATCAGCATCAAACGACTCCGTCATACTACCAATCTTACATTGTCGAAGAATCAGTTCTCTAAACGGAGTTTTTCCTTTCAAGGACACATAAAAACCATAACATCGATTTAACTCATTATAATGAGAATTCAATTTACTTAACTCATAATGATAAGAGTAGTTCACTGCATTGATTATGAAAAAATCTTCAAATCGTTTAAAACGCGGGTCAAGACGGGCTTCTTGAATATACTGCATTTTTTCTTTGTCATCTAGCGCCTGTTGAAGGCTATCTAGCACATGATAATACGATGCAAACGGAGTCTGGTTTTCTTGATAAAGTTTCAGCGATTTTGTCTCCTTAATTTTCTCGGATGTTGCAGGAGACTTCACCGGTTTAGAATACCATCCCACAAATTCTTCTTGAAGTTTTTCCTCGTGCAAAGAAATGACTTTACCTTCCCTTACATGAACTGCATAATATCCATTGGCACATTCAAAAAAAAGAGAATCATTTACAAAATCAGCAGCCAAAGGCTCATTCTTTTTTTCAGCAGTTTTATCCAAGATAATTTCTTGCAGAGGAATGCGAACAGAAACTATTTTGAGAGACCCAGACGATTCATAATCAAATGAACGCGCCCACGCACTGATAGTCACACTATCCAAATAGAACATCGAATCACGAATACTCCAAAAAGCCTGATATCCGCCCCCCTCAAGAGGAGTTTTAAACATGAACATGGGTCTACATGAATAACACGGACTATTATCTATTGGGCGAAACGGCCATGCCTCATAATTGCTTTTAATGTAATCATTGAGCGGAAAAGAGTTTATACGGCAAAGACCATTTTCATGAATAATATGATCCGTTCCGCCTTCAAAATGGGCTCGCTCAGGCTCCACGGTAGCCATCGCCACGCAAGTAAACAACGTAATCAAGAACAGCAATCGTTTCATTCTATGTCCCTACAATTTTTTCCATCGAAATCCACGAAACTCCGTTTTCGAAATACTTGGTTTCGAATGTGCGGAAGCCTTCGCGTTCGTAGAACGAGACAGTCTGCGGCACATCGCCACTGGTATCGAGCCATGCGCGGGTATGCGGCAAGAGGGATTGAATTTTACGCAACAGAATGCGACCGTAGCCGTTTTTCTGAAATTCCGGCAAAACCATCAAGCGACCAATGAAAAGCGAGCCATCGTCAACGCGACCGCGGACGGAACCGATGATTTTTCCGTCATCGGAAAGCATCTTGAGCGTTGTGTACTTCGGAAATTCCCCGCGCGCATGTTCCACGGTTTCAGTCAAATTCGGAGCATCGAGCCAGTTCAGGCGTTCGGCAACAGGGCGAAACGCCTTGTACTGAAGGTTCAAGAGTTCAGTGACATCTTCAATGTTTGCAATTTCGATTTTCATAAAAGCAATGCAAAAACAAACTTCATGGATTTAAAATACAATCTTTTCACGTGCTTTTCGTTTCTGCGAGTCTTCTTTTAAGCAAATTTACATTGATAATTTTGTAATTTGCCTATGTATGCATAACTTAAAACAGAATTTTCTTTTCATTCTCGCGACATTTATAATTGCAGTCGGGATTGCCGCGTGCGACTCCGCTAAAGAAGAGCTTCAAGACTCGCCCGAAAATAAAGCCGCATTTGAAAGCGCAATTAAGAAAATATCTGAAGGTTTCCCCAAAGATGCGGCATGGAGAAACATCGCTCAATCCCCATATATCCTCACGGGAACGATTCATGTCGATACAAATGAAATTAAGAAAATCAAAAAGACAAAAGGCGAGTATATCGAAATCGATTTTGCAATTGACACTGTTTTAAAAGGCGACGCTCCCTCAAAAGAAATCATCATCAACAAATACATACACGGTGAGAAAAACAAAAAGGTCCACCGCAACGATTCAAATTTATTCTTATTCAATGGTAAAAAGTCTATTATTTTTCTAACTCTTGGTCAATCGGGCGGTTATTATTTCCCAAACAGGGTGTCAAACTCAATTTTCCCCAAAGCAGACAAAGTCAAAATAAATGACGAAATTACAAAGCAAAACGAAATCATCGCCAGCAATGCCCACGAGAAAATCTGCCCGACAATTCAACATTCGTCTAAAGTCAAAAAACTCATAGAAAACATGCTTGTAGAATCCAAGGCAACAGGTGCATACGCCGAACTAGAGAAATTAGGCTTTCAAGCGGTCCCCGCCATTATCTGCCAAATGGACGACCGAAGAGAACTCGCAGTTCAAGGGATTTCGTTAGAAAACAAATCCCCACAAGCTTGGGAAGCGTTTCGTCATTACAGTCCCGAACTCGTCGTAGATGTACTCGAAGCGATTTTGAACCAGATAACCGGCAAAAGTTTCGGTTCAATTCATAACGGCGGAACAGAAGAAGAAAGAGCCAATACGGTCAACGGCTGGCGAATATACCTGTGGCATTTATTCAACGATTAAGAGAATTTTCGTTTTAAGCGATTGGACTTTTAGATGAAATTGAGATATATCCAATTGAACAAAATCATTTTTTGCCCAAAATCATTATATATTTTAAAATGACTATCATCGATTAAAGGGAGCAATTAAATGGACGAATCCGTCTCAACAACAAATATTTCGACAACGGTTAATCTCGCCACAAGAAAAAGAAGATTTTTCGCTTTCTTGATTGACTCATTAATAATCGGTTTGGTGGGGCAACTGTCTGGATTAGTATTCAGCGATTTTTATGCGCAACTCGGCAATTCCGGACGGCTTATTGGAGCCGTTGTCGTTCTTCTGTATTTCGGGATTTGCAACAGCAAGATTACAAACGGAAAGACGCTCGGAAAAAAGCTTTTAAAAATCCGCGTGGTCAACAGGAATTCCAAGCCCATATCCGTTTCCAAAAGTTTCCTGAGGGCATCGTGGTTTGCCATTTTTATGGCTTTTGGAGGCTCTTCCTTTTCGAATTCCTCATGCATTCCTCTGGTCATTGTCGTAGGCACTTTGATTTTTTCAATTTCGATTCTTGAAATTTACTTTGTCATAGTCAATAAAAAAACATTGCAATCTTTCCATGATTTATTGATTGACTCCTTTGTCGTTTCAGCAAAAAGCGAAGGCCAAATTTCTTATACCAACAAGAAGTCTTCCTTCTACGGCGGAGCTGTCATTCCTGTCATTCTCTTGATTGCCTTTACAGGATTAAATTTATTTGCAAAGAACACCTATGTCGCCGACATGGTAAAAATCATTGAAACCATTAACAGCGAGCTCCCTGTTTACAATACTTCGATGTACAGGCATTCAGAGACAACGGCTGCATTATCGGGCGAATCATCTACGACCAAATACATTAACGTCACAGTAATCAAGAAAAACAAGGACGAAAATAACGAAGCCTTGGCTGTAAAAATTGCAAAGATTATTTTCGATTCCAAATTTGCGTTCAACGAAGGCGAGACGCTTTGCATCACCATCGTAGAGGGTTACGATATCGGCATTGCCAGCAGCTTCACCTCCAAAGACATCAACGGAACTCTAGAGGAATGGAAAAAAGCAATTCCATTCGCAGAGCTAATGAACAAGGCATTGAAAGAAATGTCCTCAACGAATCTGCAGGATGAAATTTTATGGAAAACCGTCGCAGGCGCCCAACATATCGTCTCGGGTGTACTCCATGTCGATACAGATAAAATCAAGGAAATCAAGAGGACAACAACAGCGCGTATCGAAATCAGCTTTACCATCGACTCCGTATACAAAGGGGATATTTCCGCCAAGGAAATCCTCATCAGAAAAACAATCTGCGGCAAGCAAGAAACTGGAGTTCACTGCAATGATTCAAACTTGTTCAAATACAATAATCAAAGAATCATTGCGCCTATAAACGAAAACTCAGTCGACTCGACCAAATACTCATTTACAGGCGGCAATGCAAGGACCATTTTGTTAGAAACCGAAGAAAACAAAGCTAAGATTGTCAATGAAATCGCCAAGCAAAAAGACATCATCGACAACAAGAAATATGCCCCCGTTTGCTCCATCGCAAAATACAGTTCAGAGCTTAAAAAACTCATCGAAGACATGCTCGTAAATTCTACGGTCAAAAGAGCCTACAGCGACCTAGAAAAATTGGGCTTGCCAACCATCCCCGCCATGGTTTGCATGATGGATGACCGGAGAGAACTTGCATCCTCCCTCATTATGCTGGAATACCCGCCAAAAAGCAAAAGGGTTATACAACATACCCCAAGGCAAGTCGTCGATGTACTTGCAATTTTCCTAAGGCAGTTCGCCAATAACGATTTCGGTTACATTTACAACGGCGCAAGTGCTAAGCACAGGGACAACACCATCAACGGCTGGCGAATTTACTTGTGGCACCTGTTTAAAGATTAATTTATCCAAACATCCCAGATAAAACAAAAATGGCCGCCCTGCAAGAGGACGACCACTTATAAAGGTCACAGGTTACAGGTCTTAGGTTATAGGTTTAGTTACACATGCTTCGCATGTCCTTACAGACGGCGAAGCCGTGACTTTTTTCCTAATACCTAACTCCTATTCCCTAAAAGCCTAATTAGTTACCGCGTTCGAAGCGGATGAAGTTCACGACCTTCAAGCTGGTAAGGCCGAGCTGCTTTGCAACGACTTCCTGGAGGTAGTCCTTGACAGAGAGCTTCTTCGGGTTCTTTTCAGACATGAAGAATTCCTGGTCTTCGAGAACGATTTCCTTGAGGACCTTGGCAACGCGGCCCTGGAGCTGGCGTTCAACAAATTCCGGCTTGGTAGCCTTGCCGGTCTGCTGAGCCTGGAGCTCGATCTGAGCACGGGCGATTTCCTTTTCCTTTTCAATCGTTTCGGCCGGAACAGCAGCGTCGTTCAATGCAACCGGAGCAAATGCAGCGGCCTGCATAGCGATGTCCTTAGCAGCCTGCTTGAGAGCAGCTTCGT
>CAMZFJ010000120.1 GCA_947306025.1 uncultured Fibrobacter sp. | reverse complement strand
GGTCCACTTAACATTATCACGCCCAAGAACATAAGCGCCGCCCCCGACTTCGACATATTCGTCGGAAACATAACGGCCCATCAATACATCATGTTCCACATGTTGCGTTAACCCCCAAGATGCATTTTCATTAATCGTGAACCGTTCCATAAAAGTTATCCCGAAACCAGGCCATTTAAAAGGCGAGCCCGCAATATCGGTCCATGCCATAACTCCAAAATGGTCAAACGCGGCACCAACAAAGTAATCCATATCGACATAATGAAAGTCGAGGCCAAATAAAAAATGAGAAAACATTAAAAAAGTTATTTGTCCAGCAAGGTCCACAGGCAACTCTTGTGCATAAGAATTCTCATCCTCGCAGACCTTATTCCAAGAAACATCTTCCGAACAAATCATTGCTGGGAATTTACCAGTAAACGAGAATCCAAAATCGGAGTAAGCAGGTTCCTTTTCCTTCAGTTTCGAAGCCCTGTGATAGGTTTCCATAAATTGCACTGCAGAAGGAGGGCGCGAGGTACATCCCGTCAAATAGACCACGCAAGCGCAAAACAGCAGAAACCCCACAAGTCGTTTCATATAAAACCAATAGAATCTTATCTAAAATACACCCAGTGAATATTCATCCGAAAAAATGATAAAAAACATGATGAGAGATTGAAAAACAGAGGATTACCACGCGTCTTCCATTTCATCTCTCAACTCATAAAAAGTCTTTAAGAGGCGTTTCACCATGTAATTATTGTAATTTCCAACTTCAACATGAATAAAGTTCATGCAGGAATTGTCGGATAGAGCCTCAACAATAAGTCGTTCCACACCAAATCCAAACGGATTCGGATAATCCCAGAAACTTCCAATCAAAATTTTCGCCCAATTTACCTTTCGAACACTAGGAATTTCACAAAGTTCCAGATGATAATCACTCAAGTAAGAATCAAGAACCCTGCTTGGGATCTTTTTTGTAAAACAGCGGGGTACAAATCCGACAATAGAATCCTCGGCACACAAAGTCATTTCGCTTTTTAAGGAATCTTTCGAATCCTGATGATACGAATAAACTTTACTCCGTTCCCCAGTCAAATCAATAAAACGGATAAAGATATCCTTTTTCAACTTTTTTTCGTGCTTTTTCCATTCCTCTTCAGTCCATGAAGAATCAGGCGCAGGCGGCACCTTCACATTATGCAACGACGGTAAACCATAAGCGATTGCAAATTCCTGTGATTTAGTCGAATAGATATAATAAAAGTCAGACTCGTTCAAGCAATACAGCAACAAAGCCGTACTTACAATAAAACCACAAAGAAGAAGTTTATTAACTGAACCCTTAATCATAAAACCCAATTTACATTATTATTCTAAAAAAATAGAGTTTACAAAAAAACTCGACTCATTTCCTCTTAAAATTGGCCAAAATCCCGTAAAAAGAGAGCCCCGACCCAACGGTCAGGGCAATTTTTAAAGGACAATATATTCGACGCTAATTAGCGGATTGTCACGATTTTCTGCTGAGTTCCAACGCGGAGCAAGAACGAACCGCTACGAACCACGTTCAGCGAGAAGTCGGACTTTTCAGCGCGACCGTTGTAAATCACACGGCCCTGCAAATCGAACAAGCCCACATTAGCACCCACTTTTGCGCCCGAAATCTGAAGACTGCGGCCTTTGACAGCAGCAGAGAACTTCGAAGCGTGAGCTATGACAGGGAGTGCATTCGGCCCCGGATTATAGCGACTCCACATTCTGCTCTTGCAAACAAAGACAGCCTTGAGAGTCGAAACATAATACGTCATGTTTTCGCGTTTCACGGTGCAGCTTGGCAAATCTTCTTCTGTCGGCACAGCTTCTACAACGACATCCGCGATGCTCGAAGAAGACTTTGCACTGCTGGAAGTAGGCTTTGAAGAAGAGCTGGCCGGTTTTGCGCTAGAGGAAGAAGCCTTATTGCTAGAGCTTGAGGCCGCCTTTGCACTGCTAGAAGATGCGGGTTTCGCACTGGAGCTCGATGCTTTTACGCTGCTCGAAGATGCGGGCTTAGTGCTAGAAGACGAAACTTTTGCGCTAGAGCTTGATGCAACAACTGCGCTGCTCGAAGATGCGGGAGTCACGCTGGAGCTAGATTGTACAGCACTAGAACTCGACGCAGCATTTGCACTGCTAGACGAAGCCGGAGCCACACTGGAACTCGATGCAACAGCACTGCTCGACGCAGGAACGGCGCTAGAACTAGAAGCAATTTCGCTGCTCGAAGATGCTGGAGCAACCGCGCTGGAACTCGATGCCACAACGGCAGAACTCGAGACAGAAGCAACGCTAGAACTGGAAAGTTCAGCAAGCGATACGAAATTTGCCGAAATAAGAACGTCAAAATACGGCATGTCAAAAGAGCAACTTCCGTCGGTGCGGTCCGCATCCTTAACGCATTCAACCGATACATTTGCGTCTTGCTTTTTGCTCACAGCAATAGATTCAACCGTATAACCTTCCGATGGATTTGGTGTAACAGTTACCCTCGTTCCCGGCTTTGTACGGTCACGAGTACGGTCGTTGAATGTAATCAAGACATTTCCGTTATCTGTACTATTTACAACAAGAGAATAACGCAATGACTCATACGTTGCCTTCACGTAAACATCATGATCCGGCATCAAGAAACGCGTATCTTCTTTCGTTGTTGTCGAAACACGTTGCTGGTTCGGAAACATTCCATATTCGTCATAGACGGTAAAGCCCTTAAAAACTTTCCCCTCAGGAACAACAGGCGAAATATCAAGCCAGGAACCTGCAGCAGCTTGTGTTACTGCAATTTGATTCAGCAAAATGTTGAACGACTGTTCTTCATTGCTTCCGACTTTATTGATTTTATACTCTTGAGCATACACACTTACAGCAAATGCAAGCGTAGCCCCCAATCCAAGGCAAATATTTTTCCTCATACTCACTCGTCCTATTTTGTGCCTCTAAATTTAGTATATAATTTTAAAAGTGATAAAGCCCACGTTTAATGAAAGATTACAAATAAGAAATTTGTACACAAATAAATATATCAATCGGTTCAAATTTTTTAAAAAGTTTTAAACAACGTTTTAAAAGTCATTGAGATTTTCACAACAGCTTACTTCAAAAGTAAACTTACAATTACAAAAGTATCTTATCGAAACAACGCTCCGAAACAACATCATCGCCAAAGAGCGTTTAATTTTTTGATATATTATTAAGACAATTTATTACATACTGTATATATGGAAGAACCGAGAAAAAAAGGCATCAATCCCGTCGAGAACAAGAAGGAACAAGAACGCTGCATTCTAGTGGGTATCGCCACACCCAAGATTCGTTCTTGGCTTGCAGGCGAGCAGCTCGCTGAACTGGGGCGACTTGCCGAAACCGCAGGCGCCATTGTCACACGCAGTTTTTTACAGCGCGTTCAGAACTTTAGCCCGGCAACGCTCATTGGCGAAGGCAAGGTGAACGAAGTCAAACGCGCGCTCGAAGAAGACAACGCGAAGATGGTCGTATTTGACGATGACCTTTCCGGTTCGCAAGTGCGCAATCTCGAAGAACGCATGCCGGGAATCAAGGTTCTCGACCGCACGGGGCTTATCCTCGATATTTTCGCGAAGCACGCCGTGACCGCAGAAAGCCGCCTGATGGTGGAAGTCGCGCAGTTGCAGTACATGATGCCGCGTCTCACCGGTGCGTGGACGCACCTTTGCCGCCAACACAATGGCGGCATCGGCACCAAGGGGCCGGGCGAGACGCAGCTCGAAACAGACCGCCGCATGATCCGCAAGCGCATCCAGGAACTCAAGAAAAAGCTGGAGAAAATCGAAGACGCCCGCGAGCAGCAGGCCGACAAGCGCACCGACATTTTCCAAGTCGGCATTGTCGGTTACACGAACGCCGGCAAGTCCACGCTCACAAACCGCTTGACCGGTGCCGACGTCTACGTCGAAGACAAACTCTTTGCCACACTCGACAGCACCACGCGAAAGCTTTACCTCGATGGCGAAAACATCATCTTGAGCGATACCGTCGGATTCATCCGCAAGCTCCCCCACAACTTGATTGAAACATTCAAGAGCACGCTTGGCGTGGCCGCCCATGCGGACTGCATCTTGGAAGTTGTCGACGGATCTGCGCCCGATTACCGCGACCATCTCGAAGTCACGCACAAGACGCTCGAAAGCATCATCGACAAGGACACGCCTCGCCTGCGCGTGTTCAACAAGGTCGAAGTCGCCGACGAAGCGCGCCGCACGGAACTCTTGCAAAACTACCCGGATGCAATCCAAATCAGCGCCAAGGAGAACATCGGCATGGAACGCCTGCGCGCCGCCTTCAAGGAACAGCTCGAACGCTGGCACGAAAAACGCACCGCCGCCGAAGAAAAAGAAAAGGAAATCGCAGAACTGCCGTGGCCGGAGGTAGGGGTATGAGGTGTGAGGTCGGCACGTTGTGCCTCTGGGGTATGGGCAATTGTAATAAGAAGAGCTCAATGCCTTGCAAAGCGAAGCGACCTCATAGGAGCTTTAGCTCCGTGCCCATAGCCCATCCCCCAAATCCCATAGCCCAAAACCTAAAAACCAACGACTAATGACCATTGACTAACAACTATTGACCAACAACCATGAATCGAGAAGAACTTAGAGAAAAATATGGCAAGAAGCGCGTGCCGCACGAATGGCGCAAGACGGACTGGTTTACCACACTCGTCGTGACGTTTTTCGGCTCGGGCATGTCGCCCAAAGCACCCGCCACCAAGGTAAGCCTCGCCGCAGCGAATGACGCCTACCCAAAGGCCATAATGGCCAAAAGCGAACCGTTCGTGCAAACCGAATTTTTATTTCCCAGACATAGCTTTCATTGGGGAATTTTTATAAACCTTTTCTTCATAACCGCAGCCCTCATCGTCTTTTTCGCAGCCATCCCATTTGTGAAAAAAGCAATGAAAGACACCGGCACCGAAGACCCCGGCTGGATTGTCATCGACGAAGTTTGCGGAATTTTCATGAGCCTCGCATTCATTCCTACAGAAACCATCGTCGCCCATCCTTGGATTCTTGCCATCGCATTCGGTTTGTTCCGCTTTTTCGATATCCTCAAGCCGCTCGGCATTCATAAGATGGAAAAACTCCCCGGAGCTTGGGGAGTCATGGCAGACGATCTGCTTGGCGGAATTTATGCCGGGCTTGTGCTCGTCATAGGCCTGGTTGTCCCCGCCGTATTTTTGATGTAAGACGATTTATCACAGCGGATTAAACGTCACGCCAGCCTTGACCGATTTTCTTATATCCATTTTTGTATTTTGAGGCTGAGGATCATCACTTTATTCGCAGAGTATTGGAATGAAAATAAAATTGTTGTGTTTCGGGCTAGTTTGCATTGCGTTCTTGTTTTCATGCGCAAACCCCAAAGTCAATACACCGAACGATGAGAAGAACAACATCATCAGCCAAACAAACGTTACTGACACAACGAATGAGGATTCGGTTATTCAAACCGGCAGCTCGGCAAGTGAACTCGAACTCATTAACAGTTCTCTAAATAATACATTTCTCGACCCACCAAAGCCCACACCTTTAACACAAAAGCACATACCATTAACTCTATATCGAGCCCTTAATTTTAATAAAGATACGACAGTTTGGGATACGTCAGACTGTAAGATTGGTGATTCGGCTTTTTCCTGCAATCATGCCGATCGGTATGACTACGCATATGGGGCATTGGAAGAATTTTATGACGATTATTATGAAATGTTTTGGGGTTCCAGTCACAAAAAAATCATTTACGATACAACTTATATAGATATAAACTTTGGAAAAAATGCGCTAGTCCACTACACTCCTGTTACTGAAATCCCTAAACTCGATAGAAAAGCCGTGGCAAAAGCACTTTCTAAACTCTCCGGTGAAGCATGCGCTCAAATTTTTGAATTAAGATCCAATTACAATCTTGAGGTTATTGGACTTCCGGGTTTTTCATGGGAAAATCGAGAATCTGTGATGTTTGGGTATGAAGCATACATTGATAAGGATGATTCCGGTCAAGAGAAGTGCTCTGTTCAAAGTGCGAATGTTCAGTACACCGAGAGTTCTCATTATTCTATTGTCTATAGAAGATCTCTTCCTGAAGAACTTGACGACAAGACTTTCCAATTTTTCAATGGCACTCTTAAAACATACCAAGATACGACTATTTC
>CAMZFJ010000119.1 GCA_947306025.1 uncultured Fibrobacter sp. | reverse complement strand
ACGCACGCCGTCGTAGCGGCTGAGGTTGGAACTTGCTTCTGCCGTTGCAATGATGTAGTAGCTGGACACGGCGTAGCTGATGTGCGGGAGGCTCACTTCCTTGATCGTGGCGCCTTCGGCTTCCATCTTCTTCAGCATGTTTTCGATGGCGGCCTTGCACTGCGCATCGAGACCTTCGCCAAAGTATTCCTTCGGAACGCCGATGACCTTGCCTTTAACGCCCGTGCCGAGCTTTGCGGTAAAGTCTTCGTTCGGGCGAGTGCTCGTGGTGTTGTCGTGCGGGTCAATGCCGCAGATGGCGCCGAGGAGCGTTGCGCAGTCACGAACGGTAGAGCCGAACGGACCAATCTGGTCGAGAGAGCTTGCGTAGGCGAGGAGGCCGTAACGGGAAACGCGGCCATAAGTCGGCTTCAGACCGACAACGCCCGTGCAGGCTGCCGGCTGGCGGATAGATCCACCCGTGTCAGAACCGAGGGCGCAGGGAACCGTGCCAGAGGCAACGGCGACTGCAGAACCGCCCGAGGAACCGCCCGGAACGCGGGATTCATCCAGCGGATTCTTGACCGGACCGTAGTAAGATGTTTCGTTGCTGGAACCCATGGCGAATTCGTCCATGTTCGTCTTGCCGACGATGATGGCGCCAGTAGCTTCGAGCTTTTCGAGTGCCGTTGCGGTGTAGGGGGCAACGAAGTTGTCGAGAATCTTGGAGGCGGCCGTAGTGCGAGTGCCGGTCAAGCACATGTTGTCCTTCACGGCTACCGGAATACCATCGAGAGCGCCCAAAGACTTGCCTTCGGCGCGACGCTTGTCGCTTTCCTTGGCGCGTTCGAGTGCACGTTCGTTAAGCACCGAAATATAGGCGTTTAAATTCTTTGTAGATTCAATTTTTTCGAGGGAGGCCTGAGCGAGCTTTTCGGCAGTGGTGCTGCCGTTAGCAAGTTGAGCCTGAAGTTCCTGAATAGTCTGCATTATCTTTCTCCGGACCATTTCATAATGTAAAGAGCGATGCCCAAACCAAATGCACTCAAAAGGTTCACTTTAAAGCCGAAACCGAATGCGAATTTGATCAGGTATAAATCAATAACGATCGGTCCCCCGTTGTCCGGGAAACCAAAGCTGTATTCCGCAGCTGTTGTAAAAACCTTGTGAACGCTATTATCGTAACCGCCTGCGTTCAAGAGGACTCCGAGTTCGCCAAACAAAGCTCCGAGAGCTTCGCTCATGATGCCGCCTAAAATCAGGCCGACAAAGATGAAAAGGACGAAACGTGCCAATGAATTCTTGTGAGTCATGGGCACGAATATAGAAAAATAGTGGTCAATAGTCATTGGTCGATAGTCAATGGTCTATGATTGTTGGTCTTGGCTGTTGGTGGGTAGTGGTTGATCGCTAGTCAATGGGCTATTGTCGTTGGTTGGTGGTCGTTGCTTTTGGAGTCTTGTGCGTTATTGGGCAATGTGGGGCTGCTGCAGGGGGGCGATGAGAGACGGCTACAGAGAAAAATGCGAAAATCTGCTACCAAATGCTTGAAAATAAAACGTTTGGTAGCATAAATTGTAGACAAATTTAATTAAAATTCGATAATTGTGAGCTTGTTCAAAATGGTTTTGCTGCCAAATGGGCGAAAATGTTAAATTTGGTGGCACAAAACAAGCTTACTGAATGAACTTTTTTTAGTACAAAGTAAAAATATGCTACTAAACGCGGTAAAAACTTCATTTTGGTAGCATAAAAATGCAAAAAACGCTTTTTAAATCTATAAAAATGCGCTTGCTTGATCTGATTTCGGTTATCCGATGTCTATGCGGGGTAAAACGCCTTTTCAGGGACCTTAAAGGCTAGATTTGTTAACCCTCTTTGCGAAATATCTTATATTAGGTTTACGCTTATGAATATGAAACTTTTGATATGTGCACTATTACTTGCTTTGCCGACTTTTGCGGGGAATGTGTGCGACTTGTTCGTCGATAAATTGAATTCTGAAAAACCGGAAGAATGTTCTGTTTTATACAATGGGAAAATAAACTATTCAAGAGCCTATACGGAAGTTCCTTTTTTAGAAAGGATGCTGCCAGGGATATATATAGATGTTGGTGGTCATGTAGCTGTAAATGCTTATATACCGAAAGAATCTGATAAAATTCAAATTTACAAGGAACCTAATTTAGCTCGGTCTGAAATAGAACGTTTTACGCCTTGTATTGACAGACATGTAAAAGCGAATATGGACTATTTTCTAAAGACATGCCTTTATGAAAAAAAATTATCCAATAAAGATGTGTATAACCAATTAGCATCTTTTGTGAGGGAAAAATATGAAAACATAAAAAATTATTGTGATTGCAAAGATAAAGTTTATGCAACAATTGTTTATGTAATGGATGACGGAAGTGTTCGTGTGAAAGAATTCAATAGCCCAACTGGTTTAGATGATTCCTTTGACGTGGAACCAGTTGTTCGCGAATGGCGTGCTGTCGACTCTCTTGTGAAGGAACTTGTTGAACCGTTTGATGATAAATGTGATTGGCGGAATCTGGTCCCGGATCCTCAAAAATTTTCAGCCGAAAAATACAAAAAGAAAAATTGGTCGCATGTTTTGACTGAAAAGGATTGCCCTGCGTTATGAAACATTTGATGATTTATTTGTTACTTGCTTATTCGTCTGTTTTGGCGTACAATGATAGCCTTGTCTTTTCGTTTTATTCATTAAAGAATATGAATGCTCCGAATGAATATCGAAAAAAAGATTTTTCGGCAGTGTTTGGTGATTCCTTGTTTGATAAAGATGGCCTGTTTGTCTTTTACGAATATTTAGGCGTTCAGCGATTGTATGTTCAGAATGATGAGCGCCGTGAAAGTATGACTGTTTATCAGTTGCCCGAAACTCGAATGCTTCCTTGGCTCCATCCTGAAAAGTTCATGGAAAAGCGAAATCAATTGCTGAAACAGAAAATATCTATAGAAAAATGTAAAACCGAGATTTCGTCAGAAGACCCTCTTGTTGCTGATTTGGACTCTTTGCATATAGATGAACATTTGTATGTGAAACCTAGACAGTCGTATAATCGAAATGCTGGACATGTGGTAATGGGCTTCTCGCAACGCGGTGGAAAACGTCATAACTTTTATTATGTCAAATATGACGACGTTTGGGAAAAAATGGGAGAACGTTTTGCCGTGTACGCGGATGTGTTTAAAGTTATGGATAAACTGAATAAAAAGATTGCGTTCTCGGAGTGCAAATGAAAGTAATTTGTTTGATATTTTTTGCGATACTTTTGAATTCTTGCTTTGTTCAGACTCAAGGCGATTATTATGCAGATTATTTCGGAAGATACTACCATGCCGATGTTATAAAGACGGACTATTTCGAAGAATGGGGACTGATCCGTTCGACAGGATACGACATTTCAAAGAAATGGAACAAGTCTGTTGAACTCAATGATACCACGATCGTGAAGGCTTGTCGAGGTATTTTTGGAGCGTATATGGATTTTGTGGTGGGTCGTGTGTTTAAGGATGATTCTAGCGGAAAACTGACGATAGAATGTTTTGAACAGCCTAAAGCCCCTGTTAATTCTACTGATTTTACAGATGTACTGATGAGTCGCTTTTTGACGTACTCCAATAAGTGGATTTTAAAGGATTCTGTTTTCCATGTTCTTTATGGTGGCGATAGCATTCAAATTGTTTCTGGAGAGTATTCAAATCACAGAATGATTTGCGCTGAGACAGACGTGAAAAAATGTATGTTCGAAGGTGATTTTGAAAAATGGGAAAATGATATATTCTTTAAAGGCCCTTTTTATGAAATTACGTTGCCTGCAACGGGCCGTGTTCGTTCTTTTACAGTCCTGAATTATCCGAAAAATACTTCGGCGTATGACCCATTGAATGTAGACGAATCGCTACTCCCGCTTGAAAGCCCTGAATACAAAAAGCTCCGCGAACAGGATGAGAAACTGCGTCGCGGAGAGTAAATTACGGAGCGTAAATTGCTTTATCCCAAGTCGATATCCGGCGATATTTGAATGCTGTAGTCGGGGTAGAGCTGAGCCACTTCGCTCTTGATTGTATCAAGGGCTTCTTGGGCGTTTACGCCGAATTTGATGACCACGTCAAAGCGCATTTCCTTGGCTTCGAGGTTCACATAAAAACCATGCATTTGGAGTGCCCAATCGTGCGACTTGACTTTGTCTGAAATCGTATCGCGGATTTTGGCGGATTCGTCGTCCTTGGTGTTGTAAGAGTATACGCCGATGGCAGTGAGGATGACGCCTGTTTCGCGGTAGACTTTCTTTTCGATCCTGCGTGTGAGGGAATCCAGGTCGGCAACGGTCATGGAGTCGGGGAGTTCCACGTGTACGGAGGCGAGTTTCTTTTCGGGGCCGTAATCGTTGATGACGAGGTCGTATGCGCCGTGGATGCCTTCTTCGCTGCGAATGAGTGTCTTGATTTGCTTGGTCAGTTCCTTGTCGCTTTGCTTGCCGAGCAAGTCGCTGACGGTGTCCTTCAACATTTCAAAACCGGCCTTGATAATGAAGATGGAAATCAATACGCCGACATAGGCTTCGAGCGAGAGACCCGTGAAAATGAAGATGAGAGCCGAGGCGAGAACGGAAAGGGAGAGGATGGCGTCAAAGAGAGCGTCGGAGCCGGAGGCGATGAGTGAACCGGAATTCACGCGTTCGCCTTGTGCTTTGACGTAACGTCCGAGGATGACTTTAACGACAACAGCGATGGCGATGATGACGAGTGAAACGGTGGAATAGTCGGCTTCTTCGGGGTGGATGATTTTCTTGACCGATTCCACGCAAGAGGTGATGCCCGCGTAAATCACGATGGAGGCGATGACCATGGCGGTCAGGTATTCAATGCGACCGTAACCGAGCGGGTGCTTTTCGTTGGGCAATTTTCGCGAGAGCTTGTTTCCGACAATTGTGATGATGGACGAAAGTGCGTCCGAGAGGTTGTTCACAGCATCGAGAACAACGGCGATGGAGTTTGCCATAAGGCCGATGATTGCCTTGACGCTCGCGAGAATGACGTTTGTGACTATCCCGACAACGCTAGTTTTTACGATGACCTTATTTCTGTTGACTTCTTTGTCGATGTTATCGTTGTGCGTTTGCGTTTTGGACATATATATTCTCCCTTCTATATTTTTTATTTACTCGTCTAAATTCACTGGATCCTTCGACTCCGTTACACTTCGCTCAGGATGACACAAGGTCGGCGAGACTACCGAACCAAACCACCAACCACTGTTTACTAACCACTAATCACTTCCTACAGCCTACTGTCTACTTCCTACAGCCTACTGTCTACTTCCTACTTTATTTAATGCTCCAGTCGATGGGTTCGAGCCCCTTGCTGATAAGATAGTTATTTGCCTTGCTGAAGTGCTTGCATCCGAAAAATCCGCGGTATGCCGAGAGCGGGCTCGGGTGCGGGGCGGTAAGAATGAGGTGTCCGCGGTTCGGGGCGATGAGCACCTGCTTTTTGATGGCGAAACTGCCCCAAAGCAAAAAGACGAGGTTTTCGCGGACTTGCGAAAGTCTTTGGATGATCGTGTCCGTGAACTGTTGCCAACCAATGCCGGCGTGGCTTGCTGCCATGTGGGCGCGCACCGTGAGCGAGGCGTTTAAAAGTAAAATTCCTTGATGCGCCCAACTTTCCAGGTTGCCGTGGGGCGGCGGTGTGATGCCGAGATCGTCATGGAGTTCCTGGAAAATGTTGATGAGGGAAGGCGGCGGCTCGATTCCTAACGGCACCGAGAAGCAAAGTCCGTGGGCTTGGCCTGGATTGTGGTATGGGTCTTGTCCGATGATGACGGCCTTGACTTTATCGACGGGGCAAAAGTCGAGAGCGGCGAAAATCTGCGGTCCGGGAGGGTACACCACATGGTGTTCCGCATGTTCCTGCAAGAGCTTTGCCTTGATTTGCTTAAAATAAGGTTGTTCGAACTGGTCGGCGAGCAGTTTCAGCCAAGATTCTTCGAGTTTGACGGACATAAGAGCAATGAGGTTTGAGGTCGGTGCGAAGCACCTTAGAGGTCGCTTCGCTTTGAGCTTTATTGAAAATATAATATTATTTATGTTCTATTTAATTTCTTCTCGGAGTGAGCCTTGAGGCAAACTTCTTCATAGCTCACACCTCGTTGCTAGTACCGCTATTTTCTCGCCGTTGAGGCGGGTTTAGAAAAGGATGGCGCTGTTCTTGCCCTTGGGCTTGAGGCGCTTGATTTCTTGGTCCGGATCGACT